>NZ_CP123499.1:3000000-3217925 GCF_029873475.1 Arsenophonus sp. aPb | reverse complement strand
GACGGACTCCCCTAAAACAAGACCAATGGAAAATTATTAAATTTAATAGGTAATAAAAACTGTTAATACCTCAGAAAAGATTTACCGAAAATTTGCGCGATAAACGATATCAGCTTGTACAAGCTATGATCTCAGTACACTATAATAGATCATAACGCAAAATTTGAATAAGATCCTCACTCTTTTACACAGTTTTAGCACTTTTTATCCACAGGATTAAATTTAGGATCAAGATGTATAAAATGAATAAGGAAGCAAAAAGAATACTAGCACATATATTAGATATACATAACACCTAGTAACAGATAACTTTAGATCAAACTTGGCAATTAGTCTCTATCTTGAGCCAAATAATTTTTGATCCTTTAATGATCCTTGAGATTTCCATGAGAATCCGTATAATTTTGCACCTTGTGTGTGATATCATCATCTTTCCAGTTTTCTGGCAGTACTTGGTAAGAAAGAAAAGTAGGGTATTAGTTTAAGTTTTATAGTAGCTAATGATGGAGAAAAACGTCGAATTTGTCTCCTGCATTGCGTAATGCTAGATATTTTATTACAATCCTGCCTCTTTACTATATTGGTGTTGTTACGATTGGATATATCAGTATTGTTTGTTCCACTGGTCACCCACGAATTTACTGAATCAATAATAACTATTTTGTTAAGTTAGGTAGAAACCGCTATGAAACGCACTTTTCAACCGTCCGTACTAAAACGTAACCGTTCTCACGGTTTCCGTGCTCGTATGGCAACTAAAAATGGTCGTCAGGTTTTGGCTCGCCGTCGTGCTAAAGGCCGTGCTCGTCTGACCGTTTCTTCAAAGTAATAACCCTATCGAAGTGGTTATGCTTGCTTTTCCTAGGGAGTTAAGATTATTAACTCCCAGGCACTTTGATTATGTCTTTCAGCAGCCACAACGGGCGAGTTCTCCAGAAATAACCATTCTTGGACGCCTCAATGAGCTGGGATACCCGCGTATTGGTCTTACTATCGCAAAAAAAAATGTTAAACGCGCTCATGAACGCAATCGCATTAAGCGACTAACGAGAGAATATTTTCGTTTACATCAGCATGAGTTGCCTTCGATGGATTTTGTGATATTAGTAAGAAAGGGGGTTGCTGATTTGAATAATCAAGAAATCACCGAAACATTAGGCAAATTATGGCGTCGTCACTGTCGTTTGGCTCGCGGCTCTTAATCTCGATAATAAGAGGTTATCAATTGATAATAAGTCCATTATTAGGGCCCCGCTGCCGTTTCAACCCCACCTGCTCACAATATGGGATCGAAGTATTATATCGATTTGGATTGATAAAAGGTGGTTGGTTAATGATGAAACGCGTATTAAAATGCCATCCTTTACATAGAGGTGGTGACGATCCTGTTCCACCTAGACAGAATGACCATAATAGAGAACATTAACGATGGATTCGCAACGCAATCTTTTATTCATCGCTTGGCTATTTGTTTCGTTTTTGATTTGGCAGACATGGGAAAGTGATAAAACACAACCTATAAAAACTGACCAAATCGTAAAACAAATGGATATGCCAAGTCATGATGACCAAGCTAATCTGGGTCATGAGCAAGCTAAATTTATCACCGTAAAAACTGATGTGCTTGAATTACGCATCAATACCCGCGGAGGTGATATTGATGGGGCTGATCTACTGCTTTACCCTAAGGAATTACACTCATCTGATCCGTTTCGTTTATTGGAAACCAGTAAAGATTTTATTTATCAAGCACAGAGCGGCTTGATTGGTCAGGATGGTCCCGATAACCCAGGCTACAATAACGGATTGCGTCCTTTATATCTCTCAACTGCAACTAGTTATGTGTTGCAAGATGGCCAAGATGAACTGCGTGTTCCTCTTACCTTCACAGGTAAAGATGGTGTGGTTTATCAGAAAGTCTATGTATTAAAACGCGGAAAATATAATATTTCTGTTGAGTATAATATTGACAATAAAAGTGCTAAATCATTGACGTTGGCTTTTTTTGGTCAATTGAAACAGACTGCGGAACTACCAAAAGAGCGTGATACAGGAAGTAATAATTTTGCTTTACATACCTATCGCGGCGCAGCGTATTCTTCCGATGAAACGAACTATAAAAAATATAGTTTCAGTGATATTACTGATAATAACTTAAACGTTAATACCAAAGGTGGTTGGATTGCAATGTTGCAGCAATATTTTGCGACTGCATGGATCCCCGGCTATCAGAACCAAAACACTTTCTATACAATCGATTTAGATAAAGCCATTGCTATTATTGGCTATAAGAGTTCGCCGATAACAGTAGCGGCTAATAGTAAAGAAAATTACACTTCAACTTTGTGGGTAGGTCCAGAATTACAAGCGGAAATGGCAGCAGTTGCACCACATTTAGATTTAACCGTAGATTATGGTTGGCTGTGGTTTATTTCTCAACCGTTATTTAAATTATTGAAATTTATTCATGGATTTATAGGTAATTGGGGCTTTTCCATCATCGTTATTACTTTTATTGTGCGCGGGATTATGTACCCATTAACCAAAGCACAATATACATCGATGGCAAAAATGCGTCTATTGCAGCCTAAACTTGCAGCAATGAAAGAACGGATTGGTGATGATAAGCAACGCATGAGCCAAGAAATGATGGCGCTCTATAAAGCAGAAAAAGTCAATCCGTTGGGTGGTTGTCTGCCCTTATTGATTCAGATGCCTATTTTCCTTGCTTTGTATTATATGTTGATGGGTTCTGTCGAGCTACGGCATGCTCCCTTCATTGGTTGGATCCAAGATCTGTCAGCCCAGGATCCATACTATATTCTACCGTTGTTAATGGGCTTAACCATGTATATTATTCAGAAAATGTCGCCAACGACAGTAACTGATCCTATGCAACAGAAGATTATGACCTATATGCCGGTTATTTTTACGGTATTTTTCTTGTGGTTTCCTTCTGGTTTGGTTTTATACTATATCGTTAGTAACCTGGTGACGATTATCCAGCAACAAATTATTTATCGCGGATTAGAAAAGCGTGGCCTACATAGTCGCGATAAAAAATAAGTTTTGGCATTTTGTTATTTGCTATGGATGAAAATAACAAAATAGAAAATGTATTAAGGCGGTCTAATGACCGCCTTAATCATATTTATGTAACAATTGAGAGCAAAATGAGTATATATACCAATGATACAATTATTGCGCAGGCAACGCCTCCTGGACGTGGTGGTGTTGGTATTTTGCGAATATCAGGGCCAAAAGTTATTGAGGTTGCCCGCATTGTTTTAGGTAAATTACCTCAGCCACGCTATGCGGATTATCTTCCTTTCTATGATAGCAATGGCAAAGTGTTAGATCAGGGAATTGCACTCTATTTTCCCGCACCCAACTCATTTACTGGTGAAGATATTCTTGAATTGCAAGGACATGGTGGTCCGGTAATTATTGATTTATTACTTAAGCGGATTTTAGCGATCGATGAAATCCGTATTGCCAATCCAGGTGAATTTTCTGAACGCGCTTTTCTTAATGACAAAATGGATTTAGCTCAGGCGGAAGCGATTGCTGATCTAATTGATGCGAGTACTGAACAGGCTGCTCGTTCAGCGGTAAATTCTTTACAAGGTGTTTTTTCGCGACAGATCTATGAAATGGTGGAAGCGCTTACTAACTTGCGTATTTACGTTGAAGCGGCGATTGATTTTCCCGATGAAGAGATTGATTTTTTGTCTGATGGTAAGATAGAAACAAAATTGAATGAGGTGATAGCTCATTTAGATAGTGTGCGCTCACAAGCTTACCAAGGCAGCTTATTACGAGAAGGGATGAAAGTTGTGATTGCTGGACGACCGAATGCCGGTAAATCTAGCTTATTAAACGCACTATCTGGCCGTGAAGCGGCAATTGTAACGGATATTGCTGGCACAACCCGAGATGTATTACGTGAACATATTCATATTGATGGTATGCCATTGCATATTATTGATACGGCTGGTTTGCGTGAAGCAACAGATGAAGTTGAGAGGATAGGTATTGAACGAGCTTGGCAGGAAATAGAGCAAGCTGATCATATTTTATTTATGGTGGATAGCACGACGACACAGGCAACTAAACCGGAGCAGATTTGGCCAGAATTTATAGCGCGATTGCCGAAGTCTTTACCTATTACGGTCATTAGAAATAAAGTAGATATAACTGATGAACCAATAGCGATAACAAAAGTTGGTGATTACTCACTTATATGCCTTTCAGCTTATTTAAAAGAGGGTATTGATTTATTACGTCAACATTTGAAAGAAAGCATTGGATTTAACCAGCATATTGAAGGGGGATTCTTAGCCAGACGCCGCCATATTCAAGCGCTTAATATCGCAGCGGAGCATCTACAGCAAGGATATCAACAGTTAGTGGTTGCTCACTCAGGCGAGTTATTAGCAGAAGAACTTCGTTTGACTCAACAAGCATTGAGTGAAATTACAGGGGAATTTAGCTCTGATGATTTATTAGGCCGTATTTTTTCCAGTTTCTGTATTGGTAAGTAATTTGTGGTTTTATTAAGATTTCCTGAAATTCATCATTCAGAATAACTAATTATTATACTGGATTTTTATACCGATATAGGCCTAAGAAAATTTACATATCTCCATTATTGTGCTTTTCTCTATTGCTCTATGTGTCATGCTTATTTTTCACATTGAAAATTAACTTATAACCATATTTTTGTATGATAAACAACATGACATAGTACTAGAAATTAAATCTTTTATTTAATTTGTAACACTACTGGAAGTTAAAGGTGTATCTAGTAATGGCGTTGATGGTCTTAATTGTTTTAGTTGTCGCTGTTATTTTTATATTGAAAGTATATGCAACAAAGAAAGAGAAAGCAGTATTTACTAAATAAGTATAGTAATGCGGAAATTGTGGAAAAATAATGAATCATTATTTTTGGGTTGGCCAAACATCAGATTAATTAATAGATTCTTTAGGTAAACTGGCAGATATTTCTACTAAAATAATGAAAACAAGATATAGAGTAATATAGAAATATAATCAGACAGGTAAAAACCGATATGGTTTAGGTATCACTCCGTATAACCATGTGGTGCGAAGGTAGGAGCAGAAATAATATTGAGTGGCACATAATTATGCCCATAATATAATCAATTAACTAACTCTTTTCTGTAGTTTTGTCGTCATTGATTAATAAAATATTTAAATGGAAGTTGTATTTGAATTTTGATAAATAATGTTATTTTTATTTACATTTTTCTATTTTTATCTTCACATAAAAAAGATTACAGTAACATAGTTATCAGTTCTATGAATTATTAATCAATCTAACTATAAGATTAACAATAGGATTAATAGACTATGCTCCCTTCTCTGTCATATTATACTGCAACAAATAGCGCTAATTGTAACACAAATTTACCTTTTTTATCGGCTACTCGAAGGATGACACCAGAAGACTATCTTATTGAAAGTCTGGGTGGAATTGATAGTCCAGAGAACAGAAAGTGGGCGCAAGAATTATTGTCTAAATATGATTTTCCGACAAATAGTTGCCATAACTCATTAGAATTTGCTATTCATTATTTACAATGTGAACAAATTCCAGATTGGGCAGAGCAATACAAAATAGCCGCTATTGAAACGAAAGTTATAGATAAAGAGGGAAATGTCCATACCTTATCTTATTTTGCTAACCACCCGATCCATTCAGGCGTTGATGGTGAAGTTTTTCAAGATAAGGATGAAAATTATGTTTTAAAAAAATACCATGAAACCTACAACTACTTGGATGACAGTGAGCTTGGTGCCATTGAAAAATCTATTGCTTTTTTTTGTCACTACTATGGCGAAGACAGTGCAAAAATTTATTATGATGAGGAAAATTTATTTGTCAGAATGGAGAAAATTGCCGGTATACCTTTAAGTAAGATAGATTCGTTACCGACGGATGCAATTCAAAAATTTGAATCTATGTTGGCGACTATGGCAGAAAAAAATATTTTTCATTCAGATTTACAACAAGATAATATCCTGTGGGATCGTTATGAAAGCAAATTCAATCCAATTGATTTTGGTGATGATCCTAGAAATTTTTCCAACATATTAGAGCCAGAAGAACTTTTACAAGAATTGAAATATAATGCAGAAAATTGTGTAAAACTTATTGAACAGAAAATAATTACTCCCGATAAGCAGACAAATTTATTTCAGCAGATGATATTCAAAAATTTGGTATAGTCGTCTACTGTAGACATTTCACCTCGGCCTAAAAGTCGAGGATTATTACTGTATTTGGAGTAAGTATTTTTTCTTGAGCTGTGGTAGTTATTTTTAAAATTGATGACTTTATTCTTTCAATTGTTATTAAGTTATCTAAAATATTATTATCTTATCATAAAATTTTAAAATCCTAACTTTATGATTTTTATTATAATATCTATAAAAATATTATTGAATATTAAGTGAGTATTTTTAAAATTTTCTATTTTTTATTAATCGTGTTTTATAAAAACAAATAAAGATTTTAAATTTATTTAATTATTACTACTTAAATAGCCTTTAATTTGTTCTAAGAATTTTATTGCAGTTAGTAAGTAGCCACTGCATATTTATTTAGCTGTGGCGTAAAGAAAATAATTATTTCATATCGTTATTCTGGACTGAATAAAAGGATTTTAATTAGCCGATTAGCTTTTGGTACTTTTACTCATTCTATCAATATAAGCCATACCAAAGGCAGATAAAACAAAAGCTAAGTGGATAATAACACTCCACATTATTTTATTATCCGGTACTTTTTCAGCTTCCATAAACAGTCGTAAAAGATGAACTGAAGAAATTGCAACAATTGATGAGGCAACTTTATTTTTAATGGAATTAACGTCCATTTTTCCCATCCAGCTCAATTTTTGATGTTTATCATCAACGGTCATTTTTAAAATAAAGTTTTCATAACCTGAAAACATCACCATAACTAAAAGGCCACCAACCAGTGCAATATCAACAAGTGATAAAACCGTTAATATTAATCCTGATTCAGTGATAGTAAAAAGTTCAGGGATGATATGTATTATCTGCTGAAAAAATTTTAAAGTGAGTAAAATAAATCCAAATGATAGTCCTATATAAACAGGAAATAGTAGCCATCTTGATGCATAAATGATTTTTTCAATCGACTTTTCCATGTTATTTATCCTTCTTTTATTTGAATTTCTAAAATTTAATTGCCAACGGTATTACTTTTGCTTTAAAAATAAACAAAGCGTTGATGCTATTTTAAGCTGTGATTTTAATAATTATCATTAAAGCCAGATTAAGATATTTTCCCTTAATTATTCAACGTAAAAGTTTTATCATAAACTCCATTCATAAAACAGTTTTAGCAACTCAAGCTAGTTTATCATTAAGTGTAATTGAGGATCTTCTTTTTCTTTCTTCTCTATTAGGCAAAATAATTTATTTTTAATATTTTTTTAACAAAATGGAAACGATTTTAGAAGAAAATTGGCTTTATCATCAGTACATTTTTTATCAATAAGTTGTAATGAAACTAACTTGGATATGGTTAATGACAAATAGTTTTTATTCCATAAAAATTTCAAAATAGTATAATAAATGATTGATTGTTATGTTATTCATTATGTTAATCCATTAGACCTTATATTGATTATCACTAAAAAAGATAGAATACATTAATTTATTTAACAATAAAATTATTCAATTGAAAATATAAGCAAAGATTTAAAAGAAAATTTTTAAATTTATATAAATATTAGAGACTAGCTAGAGTAGATATTTATTTACCTTTTATATAAATATTATAAAAAGTTTGATTAAAATTAAAATAATTAAAATCAATCATATTTATTATTCTACTAAATAAGCAAAAAATAATATTTAAAAGTAGTTAAAAATGACCATCAGCAGATATTTTATCTTAGAAAAACTGTTTAAATAAAAAGTATATTAATTAAGTTAAGCATAATTTTATCAGCTATTTTAAAGATAATGTTAATTAATATAAACGTTTTAAATTAAAAAAAATAACGAAACTCATTAATATTAAGAAATATACTTTGGTATAATATAGCTTACTTACTGATAAATGCATTTTCAGTCAGTATAACAGCATGCAGCTTAATGAAAAAATTGACTAAGCAACCACTGCAAATACAAGTCACACAACCTATTCTACCAATAACACGATGGCTGGTATACTTTACAAAATGGGTTT
Source organism: Arsenophonus sp. aPb (assembly GCF_029873475.1). Lineage (NCBI taxonomy): Bacteria > Pseudomonadati > Pseudomonadota > Gammaproteobacteria > Enterobacterales > Morganellaceae > Arsenophonus > Arsenophonus sp. aPb. Next base: position 3,209,674 of record NZ_CP123499.1, on the reverse strand, counting down.
TTGTGTGGATGGTAAATACAACTATTATATTCATAACAATGGCAAGCAATATACCACGGGCATATAGTGTTCGTTATCGCCTTGTGAAGCTAGATCTCAGTGTAATGACGCATGAGGGATCAAGCTAACCACCATCCTACTTTATCTTTCTCTATGAAAATGAACAAGCAGGCGTCTATTTTTATCAACAAACTAAAGTTATAAGAAAACAGAGGGTTAATATTGGTTGTTACGATATTGACAGATAATGCTATTGTGTTGTTCATCCAACTTAGCCTATATTTAAGTATTCCATTTATAACAAAGGATAGTAAAAACGGCGCACCCAATAGTGGTTCAAATCGGGTGATATTGCTTACATGTTAACGATTAATTCGTTAACATGTAGATATATTGGTTAATTGTCCATTTTATTTTGCCTAATTTTCCTGATTCTTCTCGGCTTTTCTCAATAATAACCATCGCCTTATTGCTCTTATTGGTGCAAATGGTGATATATTGGCTGACGAGGAATCTGCTTCTTGCATGGGCGCGGACGATGCTTTATTAAGCGTTAAATTGGCCAGAATAGCAATTACTGTACCTATGGTGATGCCGCTATGGAGGAACATTTGCATCATGCGAGGAAAGCCTTCAAATAGATGTGGTACCATGATAGGCATTAGGCCTAAACCTAATGTTAATGCTACCACCATTTCGTTATTATTATGTCGATAGCTAATACTACTGAGTGTCCGAATTCCCGATACGGCGACCATACCAAACATAATGACGCCGGCGCCTCCTAATATCGGTTTAGGAATTGCCACCACTAGTGCCGCCATTTTGGCAAACATCCCCATTAAAATAAGGAGCACACCCGATACAGAGACCACGAAGCGGCTACGTACACCAGTAAGGCCAATCAACCCAACATTTTGTGCAAACGCAGCGTAAGGAAAAAGATTAAATAGTCCTCCTATCATAGTTGCAATACCGCAAGCATTGAGACCATTACGTAAAGTGGTAGCATCAGCCTTTTTGTCAACCATATCACCAATCATCATCATTGATGACATGGTTTCTATCATCACTACTACCATAACCATAGACAACAATGCGACTGGAATAATGTGAAATTCTGGTTCAGCCAGCCACATGATTTGGGGAAAATTAACCCAAGGCGTTGAATTAACGAAATGAAAATCAAGTGGCAGAAAGAAACTCCAAATAACCGTACCCCCTATTAAACCAAGAAGTACGGCAATATTTTTAATCATTCCGGTCATAAAGTGATAGATATGAAGAATAATAATGAGCGTGACTGCCGCCATAACAAGCGGTAAAATGCCACCATTATTGCCATTAATAATCCAATTGCCCGCTACGGGCATCAGTGAAAGTCCAATCAGTGTTACAATCGAACCCATGACAACTTTAGGAAAAAAGCGTACAAGATGGCATATCCAGGGTGCGCATATCAGCGTGAATAATCCCGCGATAATTACAGCGCCAGAAATACCGCTAATACCATACTGTTTACCGATTAGTATCATTGGAACCAGTGCGGCAAATGTGCATCCTTGCACTAATGGCAAGCGACAACCAATCCATGCTCCAAAGCCAAAGGATTGGGCAATGGTTGCTATTCCGCAGATAAACAGATCAGTACTAATTAATAGAATAATTTGCTCAACGGGTAAGCCAACAGCATTACCGATAACTAATGGAACGGCGACTGCGCCTGCATACATCACTAAAACATGTTGTAGCCCGTAAAGTATCATTTGCCCAATGGGAAGGATTTCATTAACTGGGGCTGATTGGTGCTTGGAGAGAACAGATCCTTTCATAAAGTTACATCACTCCTGTTGGTGAGTACTTCGTTAACCGGGCTGATCGGTGTTTGGAAAGAACAGTTAATGTGCATGTTAGAACAGTATTTGACATACAAACTGGTCTAAATTGCTCCAATCAGCATTTCAGCAAATATCAATAACTATGCGTAACTCATGCCAATATAAATAAATAGGTAAAAGTGTCGGTGTCATTCGTGAATCAAGTCACGTTTTTTGTCGGCTAGGTTGTTAAATGGGAAAGTATTGTTAAAAACGCACTGAATAATCATATTTTATACTTGAGGTTAATTCTCATCTTGAGAATATAAGAAAAGGGGCTGGTTATGACTATTTGTTTCCAACTCAGTGTTAAAACCACGATCAATATTACATGGAACAGCGCCAAAATTTACTTTTTTATGGCTTTTATTAGTCGAAAAAAGATATTTTCTTGTTTCACTGTGATACGTCATTCTCAAAGTGAGAATACTTTACGACAAAAAAATGAATAGGGCTAAACATGATAAAGACTACTTTTTGAAGTAAATCGCAAAATTTTAAGTTAAGCATAAATTATTAAAAAAATTTGCCCAATTATTGCATCCTTATTGGAACAATATACCTGAGCTTACCAGCTAGGAGAGCGAATGAATAAAATGATTATTGCTGATCCAAGTGAATGCATCGGTTGTTATGTTTGTGAAATTGCCTGTGTGGTTGCTCATAATCATCAATGTTGGCCACGGAGCACACGTGAGTTTGTCCCGCGTATCAGAGTATTGAAAGATGCGAAAAATAGTATTGCTGTAACCTGCCGTCATTGCAATAACGCGCCTTGTATTACCAGTTGCCCGGTGGATGCATTGCGTTTTGTTAGTGCAACCGTTCAGCTTGATCAAAATCGCTGTATCGGTTGTAAAAGTTGCATTATAGCCTGCCCATTTGGTGCTATTGATATGGTACCGGCAGTGGATTCAAATATCGTACTGGCACAAAAATGTGATATGTGTCAGACAACAAGTGTAGACCAGCCAGCTTGTGTGACCCATTGTCCCACGCAAGCATTACGGATTGTTGATGAGCAAACGTTGTTAACTTTGCGCCAAGAGAGACAACAGAGAACGATAGATAGTAAAGATTATCGCCAGTTCGAAAAACAGCCGCAGCGTAAACAGATATTGAATAAGCCGCTGCGAAAAGGGGCGCAGAAAATTTCTGCTCAACAACGTATTCAGCACTTTGCCGAGATTTATATTGGGCTTGATCAGCAGCAAGCCCGTTATGAAAGCACACGTTGCCTCTATTGCGCCCAAAAAGCGCATTGCAACTTAACATGCCCTTTGCATAATCACATACCAGATTTCATTCAGTTAGTCAGTGAAGGAAACATTATGGAAGCGGCTGAATTATGTCATCAGTCTAGTTCATTACCAGAAATATGTGGTCGCGTCTGTCCACAAGATCGGTTATGTGAAGGAGCATGTACCCTGAAACAACATGGTGGATCGGTCTCTATTGGAAATTTGGAGCGCTATATTACTGACACTGCACTGGAACAGGGATGGCGACCAAATTTATCGCAAGTAAGCCTGCGCCCGGAAAGGGTGGCGATAATCGGTGCAGGACCAGCTGGCCTTGGTTGTGCTGATATCCTCGCACGCGCGGGCGTTAAGGCTGATGTGTATGAGCGTCATCCCGAGATCGGTGGATTACTTACTTTTGGCATACCCCCTTTTAAACTTGATAAGCAGTTGTTGAGCTCTAGACGCAATATCTTCAGTGCGATGGGTATTCAGTTTCATCTCAATTGCGAAATTGGTCAGGATATCTCTTTCTCTACATTGACTAATGATTATGATGCTATTTTTCTCGGTACTGGAACGTATGGTTTGATGAACATTGGTTTGGAAAATGAGCATGCCTCTGGCGTGATACAAGCGCTAGATTTTTTGACTGCCAACACGCGACGAGTGATGGGATTAGAAGATGATCCTCGATATCCTTGGGTTGATATAACTAATAAAAAAGTAGTGGTGGTAGGTGGTGGTGATACTGCAATGGATTGTCTGCGCACGGCAGTGCGACGCAATGCTGCCAGTGTAACGTGTGCTTATCGCCGTGATGAAGCCAGCATGCCCGGTTCGAAAAAAGAGGTAACAAATGCACAAGAAGAAGGAGTTGAATTTTTATTTAATGTTTCACCTCAGTGCATTGTGCTAGATGACACTAAAAAAGTATCAGCGGTGAAACTGACACGTGTTCAATTGGGGGAGCCAGGTAAAGATGGACGGCGGAGACCGCAACTAATTGCCGGCTCAGAATTTGAACTGGCGGTCGATGTATTAATCATTGCTTTTGGTTTTCAGCCACATGATATGCCATGGTTACAGGGACACAATATTAACCTTGATGATTGGGGTTTGATCCAAACCGGCGGTCAAGGACGTTTGTTGACACAAACTAGCAATGACAAAATATTTGCTGGTGGAGATGCCGTACATGGTGCAGATTTAGTTGTAACGGCAATGGCGGCAGGCCGACAGGCTGCGCGGGATATACTTAATTTGCTCGATCGAAAAGCATCTAACAACCAATGAGTTACTAAAGTGACATTGATGAATAATAAAGCAGATAAAAGCACGTGATTGTTTAAATTGTTGACTAATTATAAAGGGTTTAACGGATTAGGATATTTTGCCAGCTATAAATATTTTAAAATATTAACCCATTGATTACGTTAATAAAGATGATGGATTTAATATTTTTTAAATTAGTTTTCTATTAACCTGATAATAGAAAAGCGAAAAATAAGGCCAAGAATTAGCATAATCTAACAGTAAAAATCATAATCTTAAATTAACAGTATTCTATTAAATAAAATGAGTAAATTAAGATAATTTTTTCCATATACGTAAAGGTGTAAATTGTTTAATTAACTGTTGAGTCATAAAACGTAATCAGCTAAAGTAATATTGTTATTGGAACACGCCAATAACCGAGGTTTTGCAGCCTTGTTCACTAACACACTGGTAAGAAGTTTTACCAGTGCTACTTGTAGCGCCCTTTATGGCGGTTCAGGTAGGGGAGCCGAAAGGCTCGCCGGAGTTAGTGCCGGTCTGCAAACCTTATCTGGATCGCCACCATAAAGAAAAGGGATAGTAAAAATGCTTGATTTTAGCTATAACTGGCACGGCGCTAACATTGTTGCTGCATTCCAAGAAAACATAACCCTATCATCTATTTCCCATCAATTTGGATTAAACTCAAAAATACTAAAAAATAGACTTATTCGCCTTTTTTCAAATGGTGAAAAGTGTATTATTGCTAGCATAAAGCTCCATCCATCTACAATCTTGCCAAGTTATTATTGCGATAGCACAAAAGCTTTCCAATAGAAGCATTGATATTGAATGTATAACTTAATAAAAAAATTATATTGCTGTGAACGACTATTTCGATTTAATAATCTTAATGTGATTTTTTAATGTGAGAAAGTTCAAATTTAGGATTAAAAAATTAAATATTTTTTGAGAAAAAACTATTTTCTAATCCATTTTATCACCTTATAAAATTACATATGATATTATTTACCTAAGTTATTAAGAGGTGTTGATGAGTAATAATATCAATGATAAATCCATTAATATTATCGATTCAATTATTACGATGGTAGAAAATCTAGATGAACCTTGGGGAATTAAAAGTATAAAATCAGAACATATTTATATGAATAATTCTGCCCGTCTTTTCACAAATACACCAAAAAATTTTTCTATCGAAGGTAAAATGGATGAAGCATTTCCTACTACTTGGAGTGAATTATTTCAGGAGTTTAAAGAACATGATGAATTAACGAAAATTGAGTCTTCTACGACGAGAGTGATTGAAATAGATTACTGGAATGGAAGCCCTACTTTAATACCTTATATCAGTGAAAAAATACCTATTTTAAATAAAGATAAAAAATGTATTGCAATTTTATGGAATGCAAAAAAAATACTCAATATAAACCCATTGACCTACCATGAAAAAAAGCTGTCAATATATTAAAAACTTATCAAGAAAGCTGTTTTTTTTCCAAACGAGAACTTGAAATAATATTTTTACTTCAACAAAGACTCGGGAGTAAAGAAATAGCGAAATATTTAAATCTCTCTCCTATAACGGTAAATCATAAATTACAGGTTATTTATCAAAAAACGGGCGTTAACTCAGCCAGACAACTTATTGAATACTGTAAAACATATTCTCTTGATAACTTTATACCTGAACGTTTTTTAACTCCAGGTGTTCTCTTCATAACAAAGTGAATTAATTATATGAATTTAATAGATAACTATCCAACAAGTCGTGTTCCGACCAATATACGTTTATCATTTCTGAGTGTTACATTAGTTCATGCTGGAATGTTAACTGCGTTAGATCAATTTATGCTAGGCGCAGTATTAGGTAATTCAATGGCTTTAACTGACGCTTTTTTAGCTATTTTCATTAGTAGTATTATTTTTGGCGTTATTACCTTTGCTTTAGGCTTTGCGGGAATGAAAGAAGGGTTATCCAGTAGTCTTTTAGCCAGATGGTGTGGTTTTGGACGTATTGGTTCAGTTTTGGTCAGCCTTACAATAGCTATTAGCTTGGTAGGTTGGTTTGGGGTACAAAATGCAGTCTTTGCTAAAGGACTTAATTATGCATTAGGCAATAAATTAGGTTTTGAATGGTCAGCAACGTTATCTGGTTTATTTTTGACGATTTTAGTTGCTTTTGGTTTTAAAGCGCTACGATTTACTGCATGGATTGCGGTTCCTTTTTTTGTCATCGTGATTTTATTTATTTCTGCAGGAATTCTTGAGCATCATAATACAATAGATTTGATTCAGTCTGTTCCTAATGGTGAAACGATAACCTTGTCTTCTGCAATCACATTAATTATGGGAGGATGTATCGTTGCCACTCTTATTACGCCAGATATGAGTCGATATTCAAAAAATAGTCGTCAGGTATTTTGGATGGTTATGGTATCAATTATTCTCGGTGAATTTGTCATTAATGGACTGGCTATATTATTAGCCAGAGCACTAAATACGTCCGATGTCGTAACCATTATGACGCAAACGGCTGGAGGTATTGGTTTATTGGTGGTTATCTTCTCTACATTGCGGGTTAATGATATTAATCTTTATTCATCATCATTGAGTATTGCTAATTCAATTTCAGTATTGACGGGCAAAAAAGTTAATTACACTATTATCACTTTATCTATTGGTATCATTGGTACCACTTTTTCTGTTTTGGGTATTTTAGATAAATTTGTTGGTTTTTTGACTATTCTTGGTGTTGTCTTTCCGCCGATAGTTGGTGTTATGCTAACGGATTATTTTATTATCAAGACTCATAGAAATATTCTTAAGGAAACACAACAAGGAGAGAAAATTCCGGCCAATAAAGATACACCTTTAATTGGTTGGAATGCTGTTTTCGCTTGTGTAATAGCCAGTATTCTTGGCATAACAGTGGAAACAGGCATTCCAACGGTTAATTCTCTACTCGCTGCGAGCATTATTTATGGTTTATTAAGTATAATTAAAAGATAAATAACGATGTAACAACGGAAAAAAATTGTATAAATGGCGGCCACTCATAACATAATGAGCTGGTCGCTCCAAATAGTAATAGTAGATTAGTCGTTACAGTTAACTAACTAATTTAGCAAACATCTGTACTTTTCAGCGGCTTTGATAAATAATACCGGGTGTAACAGTGAGCAAATTTGTCTAAGTGACCATATTCCTTATAGCCTAATTTTTTATAAAAATTAACGGCTTGAAAGTCAAAAGTGTCAACATAAGCCATATGACATTTTCTTTTTATTGCTTCATTTTCTGCTTTTTTCATTAAATCTTTTCCAAAGCCCCTTTTTCTGTAGTTTTCTGCTATCCAAAGATATTGGATATCTAAGCCACCCCACCATGTTCTGGCAATCAAGCCACCAACAATATTATCATTATCCATTAAAGTCACTCTTAGCGGATGCATATCTACAGTGGTAAAATTGGAATTATGTTTCCACAGGCTATCAATGATGGTATTTTCTTCTGCATCATTTTCTTTATCGTTAAGTATAAGTTTCATATTAGTATCATCCTTGTTATTTGTTGCTAAAGATTTTTTTTAATTTTTGTGTATATCAATTAGTTATTCATGTTATAAATCTTTTTTATCATATTTTTTTAGTTTTTTATAAATAAATTTATAGTTTTAATTTTTTTATATATTTTAAAATGTTATGTTAATTTTAGGTTGATTTTTATCTTTCTATTATCATGTTATTTTGCTGAGATTAAAGTAATTGCTTTATTCTACTAACAGAAAATCATCTGATAATCAAGGCTAAATATTAACCTTTTTTCTAGCTTAGAATTTGTTTACTGTAGTTAACAAAAGAAGATATAACTGATTTATTTTTGTTATAAAGTTTAGCAATTTTTTGTTTGAAAATTTCTAGTTTGTTTAAAGGCTTTTGCCAACACCAGGGTATATTTGTATTTTAAATTTAATAAACAATGGAGTAAGTAGAGATACGGATATTAATTCTAATAATGTAAATTTAAGCTATCAAAAATAAAATCAATAATAATCGTTTTTGACGTTGAATAAATATTAATAATAAAGCTAAGGGATGTATAAATAACATAAAAGGGATTAATTTATCGATTTATATCGATACAGGTAATGAAATACTAATGGGCAAAAGTGGTAAAAGTAATCATTATTAAATGATCGTACAAAGTATGTGATATTTATTAAGTAGAATAAATAGTTAAAAAACAATAAATTTAGTCTTAATTTCAGTAAGTTAATCGACATCAAAAACGCACTTCTTTCCTTGTTGTGCGTTTTATTTTTATCAATTAATGGTAGCTGTGTTGACTCAGTTAACAATGACATAGTCGACCACGGTTAAAATAGAACCTAATTGAATACTTATAGGTACTCATTTTTCATTTAGTTCAAAAAGAGATAAAAATGTAGGTTGCTTATTAATAGTATTATATTTAATTTCTATCTAGGTTGAACTCTATCTCGGTACTCATGGTTGAACTAATATGAAGAGGCTTAGGTCCGATGGAACGACTCCTTACAATGGCCGTTAATGCCGCCTTATCAAGGGTATTGAAACCAGAAGAGCGAATGATTTTAGCGTCATATAAGCTACCGTCAGTATTGATATTAAATTGTAATAGTACTCGCCCTCGATGGCGTTGTTTTCTGGCTTGACGTGGATATATTTTATTGCGCTCAATTTCTTGTTTGACTAGCGAATAATAGCGTTCACCTTCTTTTTGTTCGCCTACCTTCATTTGAGAAGGATCATGATTTAGAGCCCCTCCTTGCATGGTGGTGTTATTATCGCCGTTGAAATTCTCTGCGGGATAAACCGATGGATTCTTATTCTTATTTATTCTCTTCGTGGTTTCTGAGAAGGTTTTATTATTAGTTTCTTTGACCACTGCTATTTTCTTTTTATTATTGATTTTTTCTTGTTTCTGCTTAACGGCTAGTACTGGATTTACTGGTGAATCAGGTAGAATCATTGGTAGCGCTTCACTAGAAGATCTATTTATCTCTGATGTTGTTTCTATACTGGCTGAGATCAAGGTAATTGTAGTATTAGGAGAAATATTATGGTGACTTGCTAATGTCGGCGTAGAATTAGCCGAAGTCGATAAGCACAGCCATATTAAAGCAGTATGTAAAATAATAGATAACACAATATAAGCTAACAGTCTTATCATAATTTTTTATCTCAATATTTTAGTTGGTTTAATATGGTTGTGTTATTGTTTATTTAATTAAAACTTACTATTAAAACTAAGTTTAAAAGTTCTTCCTGGAGCAGGCATCATGGAGCGAGTTAACGGGTCGAGATAATATTCATCAGTTAAATTGGTTCCGGTTAGTTCTACTGACATATTGTCATTAATTTTATAATCCACATAGGCATCAATTGTAAAAATTGGATCCCAACGCATTGGATTATTATTCGTACCTAAATAAGAATTAGGTTTAATTATCATCAAATGCTTTTCATCACGATTTTCTGCTTTACTATGGTAGGTAAATCGACTGCCAATTTTGATTTTTTTATCCCATAAACGAGCACCTAAATTCATATTCAAGGAGTATTTAGGTTGAATTGCAGTACGTAAAAAACCACCCGGAAAACCACCATCAATACATTCTGGAATATTGTGTTGATTATAAGGATCTAAATAATGACTGGTATTAAGATCACAAACTTTATTTTTTATATTATAAACGTAACTAATATCACTAAAAATAAAATCATTATCATAACGCGCCTGTATTTCAATACCGGATAATAACTGTCTATCCATTTGGGTAAAATTATATGCCATATCACGATCGAATACATTTTCTATCGTGGTGTCAAAATAGATTAATTTAATATCAGCGTGTTTTTCTGTTTTTAATAGATTTGCCAGATTATAGTGAATACCAAATTCTTGTGTTTTAGCGCGTTCCGGTTTGGTTTTTTCACCCATAACAATTCGACGTTCGTCGGAAAAGCCAACTCCGTCTTCATATAAACTGGGCATTCTGACTGATTCGGCATAACGAAGATAAACATTTAAATCATCCGTGATCGATATGCCCGCTGAGAGGACAGGGGCAATACCGTGATCTTTGCGTTTTTTCTCTTTTTGCCATAGCGTGTCTTCTGGCCGAGCAACAAGAATTTTATCCCCATCTGTAATCTGATTAGAATAATAGCGTTTTACCGTTTTTCCAGTTTTAGCATCAATCGTTTCTTCATCTATATTTATTTTACCGTTAAAGAAAGGATTATCCTTTTTATGCAATTTTCCATCGTTAGGGTTGTAAAGTAAGGTAATCGATTTTGGTCGATAATTGGTTCCATTTTTATTGGGTATTTGCACTTGCTTGTTAGTACCTATCTGAATCAGGTATTCATCTTGTTGTGTATACTGTTTTCTTGTTGCCATCGTTAGCTCGATGCGTTGTTTTTTTAATTTATCGATATTGTTTGTTAGCGCTATTTTTTCCTGCTCATTAAGTTGATTTTCATTATCGGCTAAGGCCTCTGTTAATCGAGCTATTTCTGTCTTATAAATATGGTGTTTGTTGGCAGCTAGTTTTTTTATTCGTTTCTTCCAGTCATCGGCATAAACATCATTGTCATAATCTTGTTGATTAACTGATTGAAAAAAGGGAACATTAGAGCCGGCAAGCTGGCCGCTCTTTTGGTAGCCGCTTATTTTTTCAGTTCTTTTTCTATTGACCAGATCATCAATTGACCAATAAGTCACATAATTGGCGCCGGCGGAGAAAGTTAAAAATTCCACCGGTTGCCAGTCGAACTTAAACCCCAGTTGATACTCTTGCCGACGGCCTTCTTTGCCTGGATATTGGAAATAAGTAACCCTTACACCAGTATATTCCGTATGGTTAATTAATTTTTCATTCTGAAAGCGGCCGTTCAGGGTAAGATTTAAATTAGGTGTCAGGGTAAATATATTGCTAATGTCCAAACCCCAGCGATTATTTTCATTACTATTATTAGCACTATTGATTAAACTACCATCAATAGTGGGATCTATAATCGCGGTGCCATACTTATAGAAGGTGCTAGTATCCCAATCAGCATCTCTGTCTTTTGGGGCTCTTGGGTAACCGCCCGCACTATTGGTATTTGCATTTGTGTGATTAAACCAAGCACTCAGATAAAAATCGAACCATAAACTATCAAGCGGTTGATATTTAAGGCTGGCACTACCGGCTTTTTGGTGCACCTGAGCTAAAGGCCATTGCGGAACCAAATTACGTTCGACATCAACAAAACCCAGTCGAGAGGGCATAATATCACCAAATTCCAGTCGGGAATCGCGATAAGTAAAATTGACCGTTAAATCATCAGCCAGATGCCAATTATTTTTTAGCAACAGCGATTTCATCATGTTGGAAGTGTTAGGCACTTCTTTGCCTGGATGATAAATGTTGGCAACAAAAGGCATATAAGGATCGATTATTATTTTAGGGTTGGTAAATTCTTTTTTCTTCTCATTAGTAACCGCATAACGGTAACGATTTGCTCCCCTGGTACCGGCAAAATAGTTGCCTTTATTGCGATAACTTGAGGCCAGCAATAAATCAAATTTCTCTTGGCGCAAGCCAACGGCAAGCCGATAAGCATAATCATCCAAACCGCCTAATTTTCTATCATGGTAATGATGGGGATGGATATTGATTAAAGGATCATCAAATAAAAAGGCATAAGCTTTCATTCCTTCTGGAAGATTACGATAGTCCTCGCCTAATGGTAAATTTTTGAGTCGCGGTTTGATTGCGTTATTGCTGCCCTCTAACTTAAGCGCAAAACCAAAGTTTTCATTTGCTGGCAGAATATCATTAATATTAATTGTTTTGATGGTGATACCACCGCCGACCGAACTTTTAATATGACGTGATAGCGAAGGCCCTTTTTCAATTTCAATTGAACTGATTAAATTAGGATCAAGATAGTTTCGGTTATTGGCACCATTGTAGCCGCGGGTTACTGTAATTGATTGCTCAGTCCCATCGACAGTTAAGGGGATCCGCCCTTGTCCTTGAATGCCACGAATATTGGGATCGATTGCCGCGCCATTACGTGCTTCACCGCTATATACACCCGGCGTAGATTGAAACAGATCCGCAGGGGAAGCCCCCTTGAAACGTTCTATCATCTCTTTGCCAATATAAATGTTGGAAATATTTTTATCATAGATATTGTCATAACCCTGTTCATCTTGTTGTGACATATCAGAAACCTGAATTTTACCTAAATGTTTTTTTTCCATGTTTACTTGCTTGTCCAAAGATTGCTGTTCAGCATAGCTAATAGCGGGGATAACCAAAGTAGAAAGTGATATAGCAAATGCTATTGGTTTTTGGCGGCAGTTTAAAAAATACATGATTTCCTTACCTAAAATAATTTTTAAATTAACAATCAAAAATAACGTTCAAAATTGAGTTGCAGATCGTTTTTTTGATAGCGATAAAGCCAGCCGACATTGCTATTATTCTTGCGATGAAAAAATGTAAGAGAGGGTGTGAAGCCAATAATTTTTATGGTTAGTTTTAATTTAATTGCATTGATCCATTCTGTATCACGCCGCATAGCGCCTAATCGATTATCAAAATGTTTAAATTGATATTGATTCCAAAGTGATGAAAGACTGGTTTCTAGATAAGGTAATGACTTAAATTTAACGCCACCACCAATATCATAGCGGTGATAATCGTTTATTTGCCATTGATGGAAATGTTGAGAAAAACCTAAAGAGAGATACCAATCTATATTGTTAAGAGGATAATTAATGGAAAAAGAAGTTTCATGCTTTAGGCCATTATTATGTTGTCCTTGGTAATAGTCTTTCCATTTAAATTGGTGATTGAGTACAAAATCTAATTTAGCGGCTATATCAGGACGATAACGCCACTCAATTTTTCCCCCTATTTCATAAGCATTTGGATCTTCTTCCCCTTGTTCATAACCCAATAAGGGGCCGGCTAATAAATAATGGTATGAGGATTGAAAGTGGTAGCCAGCGTAAATATTGGCTTGATAGCCATTATAGGTGTTGTTTTGCCGATAGATTTGACTATTTGCCGTTAGGCGAATAAAAACCGCATGAGGCTCTTGCAACATAAATGACTGTTGGGTCATACCGAATAAAGAAAAGCCTGATGAGGTAATTTTTTTCGGCATTTTACGAGTTAATCGGCAATCGCCAGCACTATTTTTTTGTAAGCACTCTGGTGGGCTACCAGGCGATTTATTCAGATTATCTGTTAGGTGGTAACCTAGTGAAAGTGTGGCAAAGAACGGATTTTTATTATTAATCAGAATGAGAAGATATTTTATTTTTTTCTTAACCAGGTCAGGTAAATCTTGTTGTGTTATTAATTCATTTAATAATGGTTTTGCTTTATGATAAACCCGGTTTTCAATATAAATATAACTTAAATCGAGCTTGGCACGTGTAAAGTGAGGATTTATTGTTATCGCCTGGGATAAATAGTGCATAGCAGATTGAGTCTCTCGATTTTTATATGATAAACAACCCTGAATAAAATAGATCAAACTCTTATCTTGATAATTATTTTTTATTAATTGATTTAAGTAACCTTCAACTTGTTGCCAATCTTTTTTATTAATAGCAATAAAAATATTAGTAATATAATTTTTATTATTTATTTTATTCACTTGTGTATTATTTATTATCAATGAATTAGCGATAGTTAATTTTATATGAAAAAAATAAGAAATAAATAGGATTATAATTAATCGTTTCCTGTTAGTCATTTTTATTTCGATAACAAAAAAGAGCATAGGGTTTCCATGCTCTTTTAAAATTTAAAAAATCAATTATTGTTTAGTGCCGGCAAAAGCGGTATCTAATTGATGATTATTTTCAAATTGAGTAATACCCGCTAAATAGTTGGCATTATTACCAAAGAAGTGGCCTGTGGTGGTTCCTTCAATTGAATCAGCAGAAGCTTTGCCGCTGAAAGAGCCATTCTCTTTAATATCTGCATCAATATTCATGGTTAATGCACTATGACTAAATGAACCTTTCAAGCTGTTTTCGGCAAAATCTGCGGTTAATTCACCGGTCATAAAACCATTGTTAGAATAATCGTTGATCCCTTTGATAGTATAGATGGCGGTACCGGCATTTGGCATCTCTGGCGTAATGTCTTTACCGGCATAGTAAGCAGTGTGAGAGGCCGAAGACATATCATCTTTTTGCGCCCATTCACCGAAGAAAACATCAACGTCGTCCAGTTTGGCAAATGTAAATGATCCCATATTGGGATGGTGGGAATTGCTGGTAGCAACAAGCTTATAAACGTTATTATCAACTGTGTTAGAATACCGTGCTAAACCGGGAAAGCCGATTTTTTTACTCCCATGTAAATCAGTTAAACCAATAGCCGGATCACCTTTTTTGGCTTTATGAAAGCCATTAGAAGCTTCTTCTATTTCACCAATAATTAGACGATTATCATTAGAGGTATTTGATTTATTATAACCGGTTATTGCCTGGCTAAAGCCAATATATCCAATTGATAACATTAGCAAGGTAATAATATTTAATTTCTTCATTTTTAATTCCTTGTAAAAATATTAATTTTCATGTAATAAAAAATGGGATAGACAAATAAAGTTTTGCCTTAAATAAACCTTAAAATAAAAAATAACTCAAGTAAATGATAATTATTTTCATTTTCTTGTAAAAAAAATAAATATATAACTAAGGAATTTAATAGCGGTATGATTTAATTTTATTTTTTAATATTAGTGGTTATTAAGTATTAAAAATTTAAATTTAAAAATGTGATCTCAATTAAAGAAATGCCGCAATAAATAGCAGCAAAATAATTTATAAAATATTTTTCTTCTATTTATTTAATGATATTTATTGAATACTATATAAATAATATTTTTAAATTTAATTATTCTGTTAAGCGTTCGGGATAACTAAAAATAGTTGCTTTACCAGAGCGACAAAAGCCAACTAACGTTAATTGATATTTTTGCGCCATTTCTACAGCAAGTGAAGTGACCGCTGAGATAGCAAATAAAATTTCTACCCCGCAGGTTGCTGCCTTTTGCACCATTTCATAACTTGCTCTGCTTGAAATTAATACCGCACCGTTTTGCCATTTTTCACGGCTTTTCATACCGAGGAGTTTGTCCAGGGCGACATGACGGCCAATATCTTCACAGCCTCCAGCTAGCTCACCGGTTGGGGTTATCCAGGCCGCAGCATGCGTGCAACCGGTTAATTGGCCAATTTTTTGGATCGTATTTAATTGCGATAAAGCCTGATCCAGATAATTAAGTGAAAATGATTGCGTGAAAGGAAGAGGATTAATTGGGCGAAACAGTTGGCTAAGTTGTTCTGTACCACAGATACCACAGCCAGTACGGCCTGTTAGATTGCGTCTATGTGTTTTCAATGCCATAAACTGGCGAGGAGATAGTTCAATATTCAATTCTATGCCCTTTGAGCCATAGTTATTTATATTGATATCACGAATTTCTTCAGCAGATTGGATGATGCCTTCAGACAGTGAAAAACCTAAGGCAAATAGCGTTAAGTCTTTTGGGCTTGCCATCATAACCGCATGAGAGATGCCATTATAGACCATGGCAATAGGGACTTCTTGTGCAACATTATCCAGATTAAAAAGATTAAGATTTCCCTTTTTGCAAATTTTTATTTCAGATGTTCCACTTTTTTTAACATCATTTATCATTTTAGTTGCATAAAAATTACTCATTAGCCGAATTCCTAATAATAGAATACATTAAAAGAGGTTACATTAATTATTATGAATTGAATTTGATCCGACGAAAAAAGATCGCATTAAAAAAAATGATGACCTGTTTTACTTTTTTATTTTATGGAAATCAATGTCAGTAATGTGAATGAGGAGATTTTTAATGCAAGTCAGCAGAAGACAGTTCTTTAAGATCTGTGCTGGCGGTATGGCAGGTACAACGATTGCTGCTTTGGGTTTTGCTCCGGCAACAGCCTTAGCGTCTGCGCGTCAATATAAACTATTACGTGCCAGGGAAACCCGAAATACCTGTACATACTGTTCAGTAGGTTGTGGATTATTAATGTATAGTCTTGGTGATGGTGCTAAAAATGCCAAAGAAAGCATATTTCACATAGAAGGTGATCCAGATCATCCGGTAAGTCGAGGTGCTTTGTGTCCGAAAGGCGCCGGTCTAATCGATTTTATCCATAGTGAAAGTCGTTTGCAATTTCCCGAGTATAGAGCGCCAGGCTCCGATAAGTGGCAGCGGATTAGCTGGCAAGAAGCATTTGATCGAATTGCCAAGTTAATGAAAGCCGATCGGGATACTAACTTTATTAAAACAGATGCTGCTGGGACAACTGTTAATCGTTGGTTAACAACAGGTATGCTGTGTGCCTCGGCCAGTAGTAACGAAACGGGTTTTATTACCCAGAAATTTTGTCGGGCTCTGGGAATGTTAGCGGTTGATAACCAAGCTCGTGTCTGACATGCGCCAACGGTAGCAAGTCTTGCTCCAACATTTGGTCGCGGTGCCATGACGAACCATTGGGTGGATATCAAAAATGCCAACCTGATTATTGTAATGGGTGGTAATGCAGCGGAAGCTCATCCGGTCGGATTCCGTTGGGCAATCGAAGCAAAAATTCACAACAAAGCCAAATTGATTGTTATAGATCCGCGTTTTACCCGTACTGCTTCTGTGGCTGATTTTTATACTCCTATTCGTTCAGGTACCGATATTACCTTTTTATCAGGAATAATTAACTATCTGATAAATAATAATAAAATCAATAATGAATACGTACGATCTTATACCAATGCCAATTTAATCGTGCGGGATGATTATCATTTTGAGGATGGATTATTTAGTGGTTATGACGCTAAAAATCGCCAGTATGATAAAACTTCCTGGAACTATGAATTAGATAGCAACGGTTTTGCTAAACGAGATGAATCACTACAACATCCACGTTGTGTTTGGCAGTTACTTAAGTCGCACGTCAATCGATATACAGCAGAAGTGGTCGCCAATATTTGTGGAACTCCACAAGAAGATTTTATCAAGGTTTGTGAATATATCGCTGAAACCAGCGAAAAAGATAAAACCGCTTCTTTTCTCTATGCATTAGGTTGGACACAACATTCCATCGGTGCGCAAAATATTCGTACCATGGCGATGATCCAGCTACTGTTAGGTAATATGGGAATGGCCGGTGGTGGAGTTAATGCTTTACGGGGACATTCTAATATCCAGGGTTTGACTGATCTTGGCCTGCTGTCGCAAAGTTTAACCGGTTATATGACCTTACCATCGGAAAAACATAGCACCTTAGCTAGTTATTTAGCTGCAAATACACCAAAACAGACCCTCCCTGGTCAGGTTAATTATTGGAGTAACTACCCTAAATTTTTTGTTAGTCTAATGAAAACCTTTTATGGCGATAAGGCGCAAAAAGAGAATGATTGGGGCTTTGACTGGTTACCTAAGTGGGATAAAAGTTACGATGTTCTACAATATTTTGACATGATGAATAAGGGGGAAGTTAATGGCTATATTTGTCAGGGCTTCAATCCACTAGCTTCTTTCCCCAATAAAAATAAAATTATTAGTGCATTGTCCAAATTAAAATTTTTAGTCACTATTGATCCATTAAATACTGAAACCGCTTGTTTCTGGCAAAATCATGGTGAATTTAACGATGTGCAGCCAGCAAAAATCATGACCGAAGTTTTTCGTTTACCCTGCTGCTGTTTTGCCGAGGAAAATGGCTCGATTGTTAATTCCGCTCGTTGGCTACAGTGGCACTGGAAAGGTGCGGATGCACCAGGAGAATCCCTTGGCGATGGTGAAATTTTAGCCGGAATTTTTCATCGTTTACGTCTGCTTTATCAACAACAAGGTGGCGCAGTACCTGAGCAGTTATTGAACATGCGCTGGAATTACTATGATCCCTATCGCCCAACCGCGGAAGAGATTGCGCAAGAAAGTAATGGCTATGCGTTGGCAGATTTGACTGGTGCCAATGGTAATCTTCTGGTGAAAAAAGGTGAGTTACTTTCAGCTTTTGCGCAATTACGTGATGATGGTACCACCAGCAGTGGTTGTTGGATTTTTGCCGGCAGTTGGACGCCGGCGGGTAATCAAATGGCGCGTCGTGATAATGCCGATCCTTCTGGTTTAGGTAATACATTGGGTTGGGCATGGGCTTGGCCGGCTAATCGCCGGATCCTTTATAATCGAGCATCGGCAGATCCAGCTGGTAACCCCTGGGATCCTAAACGTCAATTAATCCAATGGGATGGTAGCAAATGGGCAGGCATTGATATCGCTGATTATAGCACTGCCGCGCCAGATACCGGTGTTGGACCGTTTATTATGCAACCGGAAGGATTAGGTCGTTTATTTGCCATAGATAAAATGGCAGAGGGCCCCTTTCCTGAACATTATGAACCTTTTGAAACCCCGTTAGGAACCAATCCTTTACATCCGAATGTTATCTCTAATCCTGCGGCACGTCTATTTGCTGACGATCTTAAAGCATTGGGTAATGCTGAGAAATTTCCTTATGTTGGCACAACTTATCGCTTAACTGAACATTTTCATTTTTGGACAAAACATGCGCATTTGAATGCGGTTATTCAACCCGAACAATTTGTTGAGATTGGTGAACGATTGGCAGAGAAAAAAGGTATCAAAGCAGGCGATGTTGTTAGGGTAAGTTCTAACCGTGGTTATATCAAAGCGAAGGCCGTGGTGACTAAGCGTATCCGAACTTTAAAGGTAGATGGTCGTGAAATTGATACGATTGGTATCCCGATCCATTGGGCATTTCAAGGCTTGACGCGAAAAGGCTTTATTGCCAATACCCTGACGCCATTTGTTGGTGATGCCAATACTCAGACACCTGAGTTTAAAGCGTTCTTGGTTAATGTGGAAAAGGTGTAAGGAGGTAGATGATGGCTTCTCAAGATATTATACGCCGCTCTGCGACTAATTCGCTGACACCTGCTCCTCAAGTACGCAGTGATAAAGAGGCAGTGGCAAAACTAATTGATGTAACCACCTGTATTGGTTGTAAAGCGTGTCAGGTTGCCTGTTCCGAATGGAATGATATTCGTGATGAAATTGGTCATAACGTCGGTGTTTATGATAACCCGTTAGATTTAACGGCCAAATCATGGACGGTGATGCGCTTTACTGAAGTTGAAGAGAAAGGAAAATTAGAATGGCTGATACGCAAAGATGGCTGTATGCATTGCGCGGATCCAGGTTGTTTGAAAGCTTGCCCTTCTGCGGGTGCGATTATTCAGTATGCCAATGGAATTGTCGATTTTGACTCAGAACATTGTATTGGTTGTGGTTATTGCATTGCCGGTTGTCCTTTCAATATCCCCAGATTAAATAAAGAGGATAATCGAGTTTATAAATGCACCCTTTGTGTTGATCGGGTTGAAGCCGGCCAGGAACCCGCTTGTGTAAAAACTTGTCCGACCGGTGCAATTCATTTTGGTAGTAAGGCAGCGATGAAACAACTGGCTGCTGAACGCGTTGAAGAATTAAAAACCCGTGGTTATCAAAATGCAGCGCTTTATGATCCACAAGGTGTCGGAGGTACCCATGTTATGTATGTATTGCATCATGGTGATAAGCCCGAACTGTATCATGGTCTGCCCAATAATCCGACTATCAGTCCCACCGTCACCTTTTGGAAAAATATCTGGAAACCGTTAGCTGCCGTTGGGTTTGCCGTTACTTTTGCCTCAGCATTTTTCCATTATCTGACGGTGGGGCCAAATCGAGTTTCTGATGAAGATGAGGCGGACAAACTGCCAAAAAGTGATGATGCAACGTCAGCAAAAAGCAAGAAATTGGTGAGTAATAAAAAGAGGGGGATAACCGATGATAAAAAAACCGAATGAAAAAATTATCCGCTACTCTGCTAGTGTAAGAATTAATCACTGGCTAATGGTTATCTTTTTTTTATTTACGGCAATTAGCGGCTTAGGTTTTTTCTTTCCATCGCTAAACTGGTTAATGAATATTTTGGGTACGCCACAACTTTCAAGAGTGCTACATCCGTTGTTGGGTGCTGTGATGTTTGTGCTGTTTGTTGGCATGTTTGTTAGATATTTCAAACATAATTTTATTGAAAAACAAGATATTGTCTGGGCTAAAAATATTGGCAAAATTTTGAAAAATGAAGAAGCCGGTGATGTTGGTCAATATAATTTAGGCCAAAAAGGGGTATTTTGGCTAGCAGCCGTTTGCCTGTTTTTACTTTTGGTTAGCGGTATTATTATTTGGCGGCCTTATTTTGCCGACTATTTTCCCATCCCGATTATTCGTCTGGCTTTGCTTCTTCATTCTGTTGCGGCGATTGGTTTAATAATGACGATTATTATTCATGTGTATGCTGCTATATGGGTAAAAGGCTCTATTCGAGCAATGGTTGAAGGATGGGTAACCCGAGCATGGGCAAAAAAACATCATCCCCGTTGGTATCGTGAGATTGTTGAAAAAGAGCAGCCGCGGCAAGAAAAGCGTAGTTAACCGCGTTTTTTCGCATGTTAATAACTGGGGCAGAATAATTATATTCTGCTTTTTTATGTTATTTAGCCGTTTATAGATCCCTGTTCGCTTTTGGTCTATTCTGAGATTTATTGGGCAATAATGGTAAAATAAATCATTAAAGAGAGTACATCTATGAGCATTAGGATTTTACCTAAAGAAGAGATAGGTAAAAATGAGCCAGCCAAAAATGGCATTAGTTATATCCCGCCGGTATTATTTCCAGATTTAAACATTCTATATCAATCGCGGGCTGAACGTTTTCAATCCTTAGCGACGCCAGAAAACCCATTTAGTGAATATCTGCTATTTGCTGCTCATGTAACTCGCGCTCAACAAAATGCACTCTATGATCATCCCTTGATGATGGATATCATGGCTATCCTGCAACAATCGATGGTCGCCAATAAACCACCATTAGATTGTAAGACCTTTATTCGTACTGACCATTGGCACAAATTATTTGCTTCTTTAATTACTGAATTGGCTCCGGTAGTACCCGAACAAGTAAAACCTGCATTAGAAAATTTAACCAAAATTTCTATACATGAACTGGAGTTGATGGCAACAGCATTACTCAATGGTGAATTTAGCCGAGTACCCTCAGAACAAGCGCTTTTTATTTGGGCGGCACTTTCCTTGTTTTGGGCGCAAATGGCCAGCCAAATCCCGGGTAAGGCTACTGCTGAAAATGGCGAACATCGTCAATTTTGTCCAGTATGTGGCAGCATTCCAGTTTCTAGTGTTGTGCAAATAGGGACAAATCAGGGGTTGCGTTATTTGCATTGTAATTTGTGTGAAACTGAATGGCATGTTGTACGGGTAAAATGTAGTAATTGTGAGCAAACGAAAGAATTAGATTATTGGTCCTTAGCCAGTGAATATGCGGCAATTAAGGCTGAGAGTTGTGGTGATTGTGGTAGTTATTTAAAAATTCTTTATCAGGAACAAGATGCGAAGGTTGACGCGGTTGCTGATGATCTGGCTTCCTTAATTCTGGATGCTAAATTGGAAGAAGAGGGGTTTGCCCGTAGCAGTATTAATCCATTTTTATTTCCTTGTGAATAATTTAAGGTTTTAATAAGTTATGTCCAAAGATGTTACTTCATTATATCGTCAGTTACCGGCCATCGATTATTTACTGAATGAAGCGTCGGTTTTATCCTTGATAGAAGGTTATGGTCGAACTCAAGTAACAAAGATATTACGCAATATGCAGCAGCATGCACGCGAGCAAATAAAACAACAGCAATGCTTACCAGTGTGGCAAAGTGATTGGATTGCTGCCCTTACTTATCAACTCCAACAGCAGCAGAATTCTGGTTTGCGGCCAGTTTTTAATTTAACCGGCACGGTGTTACATACTAATTTGGGTCGTGCGTTAATGGCAGAAGAAGCGATTGAAGCGGTGACTCGAGTGATGCGCTATCCAGTGACCTTAGAATATACGCTTAATGACGCAGTACGTGGACATCGAGATCGTATAATAGCTGATTTACTTTGTGAACTAACCGGTGCGGAAGATGCTTGTATTGTCAATAATAATGCTGCCGCAGTGTTATTAATGTTAGCAACCATCGCGGCGGGACGACAAGTTATTGTGTCGCGAGGAGAATTGGTCGAAATTGGTGGGGCATTTCGCCTGCCAGAAGTAATGAAACAAGCGGGTTGTCAGCTGGTGGAGGTAGGAACAACGAATCGAACTTATCTGCAAGATTACCAGCGCGCAATAAATGAAGAGACCGCTCTGTTAATGAAAGTCCACACCAGTAATTACCGTATCTTAGGTTTTACCGCTGAGGTTGAAGGTCAGAAACTTGCTCAACTTGGTACTGAATATAACATTGCTACTGCGATTGATTTAGGCAGTGGTGCTCTGATTGATATGACCCAATATGGTTTACCGGCTGAGCCTATGCCGCAACACTATCTGGCACAAGGCGTTGATCTGGTCTGTATTTCAGGTGATAAATTACTTGGTGGCCCGCAGGCGGGAATTATTTTGGGGAAAAAATGTTGGATTGACGCCATTCAACAACATCCGTTAAAACGCGCATTAAGAGCGGATAAAATGACACTAGCTGCCCTTGAGGCTACATTGCGGATCTATCAGCAAGGTGAAAAAGTGACAACTTCGTTGCCCACCCTTAACTTTTTGACACGACCGCAAGCGGAAATTCGCCAATTGGCCCGGCGGCTTATTGAGCCGATAAAGCATCACTATGGTGGTAAATTTACGGTTAAAGATGAAGCCTGTTTTTCACAGATTGGTAGTGGTTCACTGCCAAATGAACGGCTGGCTAGTTGGGCGATAACATTTACCCCAAAAAATAATAACAATAATCTATTAGTCTCATTGTCTCGTCAATGGCGACAATTAGCTACCCCGGTTATTGGTAGGATTTCCGCGGGACGCCTATGGCTTGACTTACGCTGCCTTGATGATGAGGCTAAGTTATTACAGGTTTTATTAAAACAATGATTTTTGCTACCGCGGGTCATGTTGACCATGGAAAAACTGCCCTGATTCAAGCCGTGACAGGAATTAATACGCTACATTTACCGGAAGAAAAAAAACGCGGCATGACAATTGATCTAGGCTTTGCCTATTGGCCACAAACAGATGGCAGTTCGATCGGTTTTGTTGATGTTCCCGGTCATGAAAAGTTTCTCGCTAATATGTTGGCTGGCATAGGCGGCATATCCCATATATTGCTGATCGTGGCTTGCGATGATGGCATTATGGCGCAAACCAGAGAACACCTGGCTATTTTACGCCTAATAGGACATCCGCAGGTAATTACTGTATTGACTAAAGCTGATCGTGTCTCCGCTAAGCAGGTTCAAGCGGTACAATTGGCAATTTCACAATTGTTGGCAGAGCATGGGTGGCTGCAGGCACCCTATTTTGTTACTTCTGCTTTGACTGGAGAAGGCATTCCTTTATTGCGATCACATTTGCAAATGTTACATGGTCAAAATGGCCAGCATGCCAAACTTAATCATCGATTTCGTTTAGCGATCGATCGTGTGTTTAGTGTCAAAGGTACAGGTTTAGTCGTAACCGGAACGGCTTTGTCTGGCCAAGTCTCTATTGGTGATACCCTATGGTTAACTGGAATAGATAAGCAAGTTAAAATTCGGCGATTACATGCGCAAAACCAACCGATATCACAAGCACAAGCCGGTGAGCGGATTGCTTTAAATCTGACCGGTGATATTAGCAAAAAACAGATTTCTCGTGGCGATTGGTTATTGAGTGAACAGCCAGCGTTTGCGGTTAATAAAGTGCTGGTTGAAGTTGAAGCGAATGAATGTTTAAAAAATTGGCAACCATTACATCTCTATCATGCTGCCAGTCATGTAACCGGACGTATCGCTTTATTAAACCAATCTTCAGACAAACCATTACTGGCTGAGTTATCCTTCGATACGCCTTTATGGTTGGTTGATAATGATCGATTAATCTTGCGCGATATTAGTGCCCAACGTACCCTTGCTGGAGCGCGGGTAATAAAACTTCATTCGCCGCGCCGTGGTAAACGCCAAGCCAAATTCCTTTGTTGGTTATCGCAGTTAGCTAAGAGGATCGGTGATAAAGAAAATTTGGCATTTCAGCTACCCACCGGTGAATTATTACTTAGCGATTATGGTTGGGCGCGTCAACTGACGAGTTCCGCATTACAAGCCTTAGTTGCGCAATTTGATATGCTTATAGTTAACAATATTGCCTTTTCTAAAGTTAATGCCAAGCAGGCTAAACAGCATTTGATACAAACATTAGCTGAGTATCATCAAAATCATCCTGATCAGCTAGGCGTGGGTCGGGCCCGCTTAAAACGCATGGCTTTACCTGGGTTGAATGATGAGCTGGTGTTTACCCTACTCCATCAACTGGTTGATGAAAAAAAGGTCATCCAAACCCATGGCTGGCTCCATTTAGCCGAACATAGTTTAGTATTTGATCAGCAACAGGCGCAATTATGGCAACAGTTAGAGCCCTACTTTGTGGCAGAACAGCCTCGGTGGGTTCGGGAGTTAGCGGTAAAAATTGAACAAGATGAAGCGATCGTTCGCCATTTGTTGCGAAAAGCGGCAAAAATGGGTTTGATTACCGCTATTGTGTCTGATCGTTATTATCATAATTTACAAATTCAACAATTTGCTGCCATTATTCGACTTTATAATCATCGAGAAGGCGCCATTACGGTCGCCAAATTTCGCGATGAGTTAGCAATAGGGAGAAAGTTAGCGGTGCAGATTTTAGAATTTTTTGATCGAAGCGGTTTTACGCGACGTAAATCTGATGCGCATATTTTAAGAGATAAAGGGTTGTTTGAATAAATTATTTTTCATTATTTTTAAGTTGCTCATATTTGTGCCGCCTATAAATTTATTAAAATGTTAAGAAGTTAGCTTAATTTTCTAGCATCGCAATATGTTCACTTCTCCTTTTGTTGATTGAAATTTATTGCTTTATGTAGTCAGCAATGAAAGCGATTGTTTTTACTGATCCTACCCTACCACTCACCGATATACATTCACTTTATGAAACCGAGTTAACAAAGCCCCAACCCCAGCCCCGTGATCTGTTGGTGAAAATTGCGGCTATTGCGGTAAACCCCGTGGATAGCAAAATCCGTCAGCGTGAAAAACCTAATGCGCCACGTATTTTAGGTTGGGATGCTTGTGGTGTGGTGGAGTCTGTTGGTTGTGAGGTCACGTTATTTAAACCTGGCGATTGGGTCTATTATGCCGGTTCAATTGATCGGCCAGGATGTTATGCCGAATATGGACTAGTCGATGAGCGCATTGTCGGCCATAAACCAAAATCGTTAACTGCCGTTCAAGCAGCCGCTTTACCATTGACCTCAATTACCGCTTGGGAACTGTTATTTGACCGGTTAGCGGTAGCGGAGAATGGCGCTGCCGGTAGGTCTATATTAATTGTTGGTGCCGCTGGTGGTGTTGGTTCAATGCTGATCCAATTAGCGCGCCAGTTGACAAAGTTGCGCGTTTTAGCCACCGCTTCACGGCCGGAAACACAACAATGGGTCAGTCAGTTAGGTGCACATGCGGTAATTGATCATAAAAAACCGTTTAGCCAGCAACTTGCTGCGTTAGGTATTCAACATGTCGACTATGTGGCTTCATTAACTCACAGTGATGATTATTATCAGCAGGTATTGGATATTCTTATTCCACAAGGAAAATTCGCCTTAATCGATGATCCTAAAACCTTAGATATTATGCCAATGAAACGTAAAGCCCTTTCATTGCATTGGGAATTTATGTTTACGCGGCCGGTTTTTCAAACCAAAGATATGATCAAACAGCATCAATTATTGCAACGCGTGGCCGAATTGATTGATCAAGGGATATTAAAAACTACCATCAGTGAAGAAATGGGTAAAATTAGTGCTGAAAATTTACGACTTGCTCATCAGAGGATAGAGAGTGGTAAGGTCTTGGGCAAGCTGGTATTGGCGGGGTTTTAATTTGCTGATTAGGCGATTGATCTAACTTTAGCGGTGCTGAATTTGCACTTCTTTTTATTATTGACTAATTGTATATGTTGGCGAAGGAAATAAGTGCCGGATGCGCTTTTGTGCTACACAAAAGATAAATATTTTTCATTTCTCTGTAGAAGTTAAAAAAGCTATGAAATATTTAATAACAGGATGTGCCGGTTTTATTGGATTTACTCTATGTCAGCGTTTATTACAAAATAGTCATCAGGTGGTTGGTCTGGATAATCTGAATCACTATTATGATCCTGCTTTAAAAAAAGCCCGCCTTGAACGTTTAACCATTTATTCGCAATTTGAATTTTTGCGGCTGGACATTATTGAGCGTGAAAAAGTGATTGAAGTTATTACCGCTGGCAAATTCGATCGCGTAATTCATCTTGCTGCGCAGGCAGGTGTTCGCTACTCGTTAAAGGATCCTTTTGCTTATGCGGATAGTAATTTAACCGGTTTCTTATCTATATTGGAAGGTTGTTACTATGGTCAAATCCCCCATCTTATCTATGCTTCTTCCAGTTCAGTATATGGTATGAATAATCAATTTCCTTGTTCTACCGATATGTCCGTTGATCATCCCATCTCTCTCTATGCGGCCACTAAAAGAGCCAATGAGTTAATGGCGCATGCTTACTCTCATCTGTATAATTTGCCAACCACCGGATTACGCTTTTTTACTGTTTACGGCCCTTGGGGACGGCCAGATATGGCGTTATTTAAATTCACTAAAGCTATTTTGGAGATGAAGCCAATTGATGTATATAATAATGGCGATCTGAGCCGCGACTTTACTTTTGTGGAAGATATTGTTGCAGGAATATTATCAATTGCTGATATCATTCCACCAAAAAAGACCGACAGATCTTTAACGGTTAACAGTGATGCGCCTTATCGTATTTATAATATTGGTAACGGTCAGCCAATAAAATTATTGGATTTTATTGCCGCCCTCGAGCAGGCATTAGGAAAAAAAGCGATTAAAAATATGCTGCCAATGCAAGCGGGCGATGTCCATACCACTTGGGCTGATACCAAAGATTTATTTTCGTTAACCGGTTATCGGCCACAGATTTCGATTAAAGAAGGGGTAAAAGCGTTTGTTGATTGGTATCGGACTTATTATCGCGTTTAGCCTGGATCCTAAATATTTGAGAGGTTAGTTTTGAAAATTGCTATTGCAGGAACAGGTTATGTTGGCCTGTCCAATGCGATGTTGTTAGCGCAGCATCATGAAGTGGTGGCGTTAGATATTATTGCTGAAAAAGTTGCTATGCTAAATAACAAGCAATCACCGATAGTGGATAAAGAAATTGAAACGTTCCTGGCAGAAAAAGAACTGAATTTTAGGGCAACGACAGATAAACAACAGGCTTACCAGGGGGCAGATTATGTGATTGTTGCTACCCCGACTGATTATGATGCCAAAACCAATTATTTTAATACCTCTTCCGTTGAAGCGGTGATTGATGATGTAAACCACATTAATCCAGCCGCTACCATAGTGATTAAGTCAACCATCCCGGTGGGGTTTGTCGCCCGTTTGCAGCAAGAGAAAGGGTATAAAAATATCATTTTTTCACCGGAATTTTTACGTGAAGGCAGAGCACTATATGACAATCTCTATCCTTCTCGTATTGTGGTAGGAGAACGTTCCGAGCGCGCCAAGATTTTTGCCGATTTGTTATTAGAAGGTGCGCTGAAAAAGGATGTCGCAGTATTGTTTACCGATGCCACCGAGGCGGAAGCGATAAAATTGTTTGCCAATACCTATCTGGCGATGCGGGTTGCCTTTTTTAATGAATTAGATACTTACGCTCATAGTCGCGGACTGGATAGTCGCCAAATTATTGAAGGTGTTTCATTTGACCCGCGCATTGGCAGCCACTATAACAATCCCTCTTTTGGTTATGGTGGTTATTGTTTGCCAAAAGACACTAAGCAGTTACTAGCTAACTATGATGATGTGCCAAACAATTTGATCAATGCGATCGTAGAATCCAATCGAACGCGTAAAGATTACATTGCCGAGACGATCATTAGTCAAAATCCGCAAAAAGTGGGTGTTTATCGCTTAGTGATGAAAGCCGGTTCGGATAATTTCCGCGCCTCTGCGGTACAGGGGGTGATGAAGCGCATTAAAGCGAAAGGAATCGAAGTGGTGGTTTATGAGCCGGTTTTACAACAAAATGAGTTCTTTCATTCCAAAGTGATCACCGATTTGGCCGACTTTAAAGCTCAGTGTGATATTATTTTGGCCAACCGATTGGTACCTGAGCTGGAAGATGTCAAAGATAAAGTTTATACCCGCGATCTATTTGGTCACGATTAATTTTCAGCACTATTCAGGCGTCAACAGATTATTAAATTTGGCGCCTGTTATTATTCTATTCTAAAAAGCAACATTAACCACCAGTGTATCAGTATAGTTACCGCTAGTTGGCGTATTTTGGCCACTAAGAATTTTCGCGACATAATTGTAGGTACGAGTCAGTTGATCAGCACTGACAGTGGTGGAATTGGCACTTGACCACAATTCACTACCACTCGATCCCCAGCGGGTGGTGGTGGTGCCTTGATAAATATCATAACTAATCAAATTACTACCATTTTTCATATTGCGCACATTGTTAACGGCATTGACACCATTATTGATGCCGACATTGTAAAGACTACCTTTAGTGCAGGTGATAGAGATGGTTTGCGATACATTAGGAAAGCTGCTGAGTAATGGCGCAGTACCAAAATTAATGTTAGGGGCTGTGATAGTTGAGCAATCATTGGTTACGATCAAGGTGACGGTAGGCGAGAGGATAGTGCTGCCGGTTTGTTGATTTAAGCAGACATTACCGATACCTAATAGCCCACAAATATTCCAGTTGATGGTCAGATTTAGCGTTACATTATAAGTGCCGGCTGATAAATTTTGGCCGGTGACGGTTTTAAAATAGATCGGAATCGTAAATACGTTGCCGCCTAACAAATTAATTAAATCGGTTGATGAGTAATTGATGGTACTACCAATCGGTGTGGTTGGCGTGCAGTTGGACGCTTTACACATATTAATCGGTTCGAGGTCGGCATTGGCAGTATTTTTCATCGCCGCTTGTGTGCCACTGCTGCTCGATGCACTATTCAGTTTGGCTGAGATAGTATCGGTGGTTAACAAGGAAGCCAGTACTATCCCGCAGGTGACAACCAGATTAGCCGAGGTAGTTTGCACGGTGCTATTGATAACAAAAGAACTCTGACTACCAAATGAAGCATTCTGCATGGTGGCGCTACAAGCGGCCCAAACTGGACTATTAAGCAGGCCGGTCAATAACAACAAACTGGAAACAAATAAACCTTTATTCATGGTAACTCCTGCTGTTGCCAGCTAAAGTGCAAGTCAGTGGGCCATAAGTTTTTAGTTGTTGGTTAGGGTTTGCTGGCAATTGCAAACTAACCTGGCAGCGCTTACCTTCCGGTGTGCGAACCGTGAGCACATTGTTTGGCTCCAATTCTTCCAGATAAACCAACCCATCCCAACCAACATAAGTGTCTGGTTTGCCTGCCCGTGCAACCACGCTGGCTAATGGTATGGCCTTGCCATATTGATCGGTTAGGATCACGCTAGCGGCATGACGGATTTTGATTGGGAAATGCAGCAGATAGCCTCGGCCGCGTTTGACTGCGATCCGTTGTCGTGTGCTATCGGCATAGATATCGGGTGGTAAATTGAGGGTATTGATACGAAAACTGGCTGGGTAATAAGCTGGCACGCTTGGGATCAATAGATAACCCGATTTGCCTGTATTACCATAAGGCTGGTGTTCATAATCAACGGTAATATTGGGATAACCATCGGTGCTAACTAAGACAAAGCCATCATTAATTTTATTTGCTGCTTGAATAGTGCCGTCCATCAGTACCAGTGAGCCAGTTACATTACCCCATTGGCTATAGTTGCCTGATGAACCATAAATTCCGGCCTGCATTTGGACATGGGCGTTGCGCCATCCCAAGGAAGCTTGTTGATAATCATCTTGTGAATCCTGATGGGCGTAGGCCATATTCCAGCTGAATCCGCCATCGCTTGGCATGGCGTGGTTATAGGTGACGCGCTGAATGTTTTGCCCGGCGGCATTGCGTTGTGTATCTAAGGTAATGGCATCCAAAAAGTTGAATGGAATTTGTAATACTAAGGCAAATGACCAGTTATTTTGCGAATAATCACGGCTGGCTGAAGCATAGAGATTGCTATTGCCCCATAAACCTTTACTCCATGAAAAATTGAGCAACCGGTTTTTATCACCATTGAAACTGTCAATATCCAGGTAAGCCAGGCCAATGCTACCAAATTGGTCTAGTGATAATGAGGCGGAATATTGTGAACTACGCCGGCTTAAGCTGAAAATCGGTTGGTTATCGTTGAGATTATTGGGTTGATCGTAAAGTGCCAAATTGCCAAATTGCCAAATTTACGATCCCTTATGGTATGTTGGGTAGCTAAATTAAAACGAGACTGGCTATATTGATAACCCCAATTGATCTGATCACCACGCTGCCCTCGCATTTGGCTGAAGGTATAAGCGCCATTCAGCACACCAAAATTACCCAGTTTGACTAAGCCGCCAAAGCCACCCAGCGCCAGTGAAGAGGCCGCTTCAGCATGTGACTCTAACGTCAGCCAATCAGTCGCGCCGTAACGGTAAGAGCCACTGGCGGCTAGCGGCCCATAGGAGAAGTTTTTAATGCCATAGTCGCGGCGTAGTGCACCGGTAGAAAAGGCGCCATCGGACAGACCCGGTTTAAGTAAGCTACTGGCAACATAAAACGGCAAGGTGGTGGAAACTTGCCGGCCAAGGGCATCGGTGGTGACCAATACCGCTTCACCCGAGCCATTAATATAGGGTATATCGGTGATGGTAAAAGGGCCAGGTTGTAGCTGGTAATTACTGGAACGATAGCCATTGATAAATAGGTCAACGGCAGTTGGCACCGCCGCTTTACCGGCAAAGGTTGGTAATGGAAAGGTAATAATATCTGGCCGAATTGAAAAGTCACGGGAGAGTGACAAGCCGCCCATTCGGACACTACTATTCCAGCTTAAAGCATTACTAATCAAGTCACCAACCGTCCAGCTTAAAATATGGTTTTCATTCTCATTGGTGTAACTGGTGTCGTAACGGGTAAAACCCTGGTTATCGTTATTATTATCGCTACCGGCAATTTGTTGTTTAAATACCCCAGTGCTGGATAGAGTGCCCGCCATACTAAATAAGCGCAATTCATTCCAGACCGAAAGTTGAGTGTGATTATGCTGAGTTCGATTAGCGTAGATATCATAATTAAAAAGTGCTCCCTGGCTACTCAGTCCCTGATAGCGGGGTGGGGCATTGCCAATAATGAGATCTTGTTGCGGTAACCAACTATCTGGCACTTGTAATAACAGGCGTTGTTGCGCACTGTCATATTTGACTTGTACCTCGGCCATGGCACTAACATCCAGTTGTGGCTGACATCCAGTTGTGGCTGGGTTAACCGAGAAGCGGGAAAACCCGCTTTTTGTAAATCAGTGGCAGATAGCCAAAAATGGCCATTGCGTTCATTAACCACCGCAATGATCCCAGTGGCATACTGATTAACCACTAACTCCAATCTATATTGTAAGTTTTGAGGTTTAACTTTGCCGCTCGGCGGTGGCGGCAATTCAGTCCAGCTATTACCCGCCGCTATCGATAGCAACGGCAAAGATAACGTAATCATTAAGGTAAATCGGCTGGTCAATTTAGCCGGCAAGTGGACAGTTTTCATCTTTACTGGTTCAATCCAGCGCTAGATGCTTGCCATAATTGTTTATCAGTATTAATTTGTGCTGTTAATTGTTGTGGGCGGCTAATGGCAGCCGGTAATGGCCAGATATAGCTTGAGCCGGCTAATACATAACCAAACAGGCTATCGGCCAGTACAATGCGTTTTTTGCCTTGTTGTACAGCAACCTTGCTCAAACGGGCATGGATTGGGCCTTGATTGATGATTTTGATCGCCGGCTTACCATTTAATCGGGTCAACTGCCAACTGAGGTATTTTTGATCTAGTTGAATCGGATCGCCTGAATTACGTACATAATTAATACCTTCACCATAAACAAACAGTGGAATGGAATATCGCATCTGCATGTTTAGCCCAAACTTTGGCACTGCTAAATTTTCAGCGGTCAAAATTTCATCAGCTAACAAGCGGTAGGCAACTTCTTTACCGACCGGCACTGGTGCTTGTTTTATCAGGCGGATCAGCTGTTTTTGGCCCGGTTCAATGCGCATAAAAGGCGGACTGGCAACCACCCCTTGCTGATTGCTATAGAGATCTTTGCCATCGACCTGTTGCCAGCCGATCACCCGGATTTGCATAGTGGTGGCTTCGCTGCCCTTATTTTCGATCCAGAATTCAGTGGCATTATCCTTAGCGGTTAATACCGGATCCATTGGCCAAATCATCACATGGTTAGCGGCTTGAGCTGAGGGCGTTAAGAGTAATAAGGTCAAAAACCATAACGTGGAGAAACACCAAACAGTAGGTTGCGAAACATTAATCATAGAGTATTCCTCCCTGATCACCAGGATAATGTTACCGTTAATAGGTCAGTATAGGTGCCAGACGGGTTATTAGCGCCATTAAGTTGTAACACGCCATAGATAGGTATAATAATATTATTGCTATTGCTGTAACTGACGGAGACATTCTGATTGAGCCCGATTGGAATTGTGTGAGCATTATCCGCATACAGTAGGTAAGGCAGTAGGGTCGTAAAACCGCTCTGCTTAACATTGCGGCTGCTAGTGTAGTTATTACCGCCATTAATACTCATGCTGAGTGCGGTACCGGGGGTACAGCCTAAAGTTAACGAGGTATTGGGGGTTAAACTGGCATTAAAATTGCCATTTGCATTACTAGGATGGGTGCCAAAATCAAGAGTACCAAATAGGCTGCCGCCGGATACTACACAGCCATTAGCAATGGTGGCGGCAACCTGAAATGATTGGCTGGTAATGGCATGACTTGGCAGTGCACTAAAAATAACTAACAACACAAAAAAATAGGCTAGATTATTATCAAATAATAGCCATAAACCGTTGTTACCAGACATATTTCATCCTGAAAAAATAATATCAATTAATAAGTTATAGTAATATTAATGGTGTCAGTATAGGTTCCTGCTGTGATACCTGCATTTGTACCATTGCCAATAATTTGACCAAATAAAGTATAGACCTCTGTACCAGCTGTTGGGCTTGAGGCGGGGGGAATAGTGGCACCATTCGCAAGGGCGGCGCCCGGAGTGGGCGTAGTCGCATAAACACTATAGTAAACGCCTTGGTTGGTAACTGATGAGTTAGCATAACGCGGTGGGGTGCCAGCAGTACCAACGACTATACCTGATGGGGCGGTGTTTACACTATTCGTTAGAACGGCAGAAGGAGTATCGTTGGGCGGACACTGTACCGTAAATGTTGGGTTACCACCATTAGTAAGTTGGGTTGTCAGTACACCAAAAGTAGTCGGTTGAGCACCAAAATCCAGTGTTCCCAACGGAATGCCTGAAGTACCAGCTGAACCGTTAATAACACAGGCGTTAGATAGTGTTAGAGTTACACCCACCGTTCCAGTTGCAGTTGCTGCCAAAGCCGAATGAGAGGCCAACAAACAGCCTATAACCGTGATCAAACGTATACCTTTCATTATGGCTCCTTATCTGATAGCGAACATAGTTGTTTAATTATTTGCTAAAATAATTATTGCTATTAATGGCTGACAGTAACTATTGGTTATGGTAATTAAGCGTTATAACAAAAAAGAATTATTTTATTACCATGATTTTTAATTTGAGTATTTAGTAGAAAGTCAAAAATTGCCAATAAAATAAATGTTTTTTTTACGAATTAATTTTTTGCTATAAGAAGTTATTTTTATCTAGTAAATTGAAGTTATTATTTCATTCTGCTAACAAATAGTTATTAATTAATATATTGTGCATTTTTTCTTAAATAAAGGCTGCTAAAATTAAGTCATATTTTTCATTTAATTTATTGAAATAAAAGCAATTTTTAAATTAAAGCCCAAATATTTTGAATTAGTCAGTGAGGCTATAAATAGTTCATTGCGCGCGGCTAGCCGAGGTGGTTTTATATTAGGGAAAAAAGAATTAAATTAAGGGGATAGTTGCAGAAGTAATAGTAAACTAAATATATAGTCGAGTTTTCGTCTCTTTTTTATTATTATAAGAGCTGTATTTTTATTTTATTGCTATTTAATCAGTGAGAATAATTTAAGCCCCAGCTATTTTGCTAAGCTGGGGTGAAAGCCATAATTAAACTCTGTCAGATCTGATTTGAACTGATAAATTATTTAACAGAGGTGAAGCTATATTGCTTCTTGTTAGTTTTATAATCCTTAGCAAGCAAACCTTCATATTCATATATAGATTCAGCGTCAGATTCATAACCTGAATCAGTTCGAGTCGTGTTTAGCTCGCGAGGAGATTGTTCAAACAAGGGTTTATCAGCCATTATTTCATCAAAATCGGATGCTAAATCAGCAGATTGTAATCCTAAATCATCAAACTCTACTTCTGGTTTATTAAACTCAAATTCTACATCATCAAACTGTAATTCTGGCTCATCAAACTCAAATGCTGAGTCAGCAGCATTTAACTCTAAATTATAAAACTTGACACCTGCGGCTTTATTATTAAGAAAATAGTTGATAGCAGCTGGATTTAAATCATCATCAATATATTCACCCGGTTGATTTAATGGTAGCGCCCATAATTCAGCAAGTGTTTGATCACCAATTTTAATCGCACTAAGTTTTTCATTAACTATAGCGCGCTCTTGTTCGCTTAGGTAAGCACTATCCTGTGTTATCACATCATAAACATCCGCTTTAGTTTGTTGCAATATATCGATAAAAAGAGGATCACTTACGCTGGTATATTGATTGAAAAACATCTCTCGCAGATTATTGTAGTCTTTGCTTGCTAATGTATTTTTCAAAAAATTGTTCTCTAATTCGCCTGTGCGGCTAGAAAATACTAGTTGCTTATCATTTTTAAATGCAGCAATAAATTCATTAGATTTGTTGCTGTTTTTAATGCCAAGATAATTATCTTTACTATAAGCACTGTCGTCTAATTTTTCTCGCAAACTATTTTGTTCTTTTTCACTGCCAGCTGAATATCTAATCGTGAAGTTTAATAGTTGCTTGATATCGGGATTTTCCACAGAGAGGGCTTCTTCTAATTTCATACTAATATTTTTAACATGAAAATTAGCTAATTGATCTCTCTCATCAATACTCCTGGTTTTTTCAAACACTTTATCGCAGTTATATAAGATAAAGTCACCAACTTTTAATTGATATCCCCAGTCTTCATTGGCATCTTTCGGGGTAATTTCTAATTTAAATTGATTATGATATTTAGGCAGTGCCATTGTTCTCAGTTCGATAAATTTTTCCAACCGATTTGATTCCGGATTAGAAACAGCGCTATTCTTTACATCTTGGATAGCGTCAAACAGTTGTTCTATTTTTTGACGTTTGACGCCGCCCTTAAACCAATCGATTATCGAATCAATAAAATCGGATACGTTTTTTATTTTGGTTGCTTCATTTAAGCTATTAGCCCCCAATATCTGATTAAACTTGTTATCACTAATAGTTAGTGGTGTTGTTATAGAAGAAAAACTTATTGCCATAATATCCTCAGAAGTCAGTAAAACCTTAGTTTTGGTTATTTAATACAATCAGAAAAATATAGGAATAAAACGCTTAACCCATTCTAAATAGTAAAGCTCTTATCTATTATAAAATTAAATTAAATTTTTATATTTGATTATTGGTGACTGTATTCATTGTATTGTTAAATTAAACTAATATATTGAAAGTGTTTTTTAAATAAAAATATTTTTTTGCTATCTTTGCTGCTTGTTAATGTAAAATATATTTATTAGTAAAATAAAAAATAGGTTTTTAATTATCTTTGTTAACTTTTATCAGGTTAAATTGTTGTTGTTTAAGAATATCATTTACTACTATTAGATTTTTATTTAAATTATTCACTAAATGGGTTTAATGCCTCGTTATAATTTTGATTTTTTGTAACTGAAGGCGTTAATGTATTAACAGTATTGGGTGTTTGTGAGTTATTTTTTCTACTAGCGATTAATTTTTTTGATGATTCTTTTTTATCTTCAACAAGTTGCACTATTTCTGTAACGCCATGCTTGATATTTTCTAAAAATGCCACTTTCTCTTTTTGATTGAGATCTTGCGTAAGGGTATTAATTTTACATGTTGGACAAAGGGATTTTATTATATTTTCAATACATACCCTATTAGCCGGTATAGTTTCTAATTTAGTTATTAATTTTTCATAAAATTCTTTTATTAATTCATTTTTTTCTTCACGACTATAAATTTTAGTTTTAGATGTTAAATTTAATTTAACATATCTTATATTGGTATCGTAATAAATATTTCTGTCATCACCACTGGCGGGGCTTAATAAGAAAACTTGCTTAGAAGGCGAGACAATACCTAATATTAAATGTTTTTTATTAGTTAAGTTATTTTTTTTATCAATAAAAACTAAGCTAGTATATCCTTCTTGATAAATTTCTCTTAATTTAGCACCTATACTTTTTTGGTTATATATTATTGGTTCATTAGGCGTATTTATTTTTAAGATAACTTCATTATGTTTTTGATTATTTATTTTATCATCTGTTTTTTGTTTTATGTGTCTGGCGATAGTTAAAATAGATTCATCTTTATAGGTATAATCATGTTCATGTTGCAGAATATCACTAACTAAAAGATTTTTTATTTCCTCGAAGGTCTTATTAACATAACATTTACTTTCATTATATTTACCCAAATGAAGAATAATCGCTTTTTTATATTCGATAATCGTTTCGTATCTATTTTCGTTATTTGAAAATCTTTGTGTTAATTTTAACCTTTCGCCCTTAGGTAAAGAAATTAATATTACTTTTTCTTCAGATTGCTGGTTTTCAATACTATTGAGAGAAGATAGTAAGTTTTTAGTTATGGTAATACATTCTGATCTCACTTTTTCTTTTCTATGATCTTCAATTAAATTTATTACAATATGACTAATTCCTAATGTTATTATGGATAATAATAATTTTCCTTTATCACTAAAATTGACATAATTTTCAGGCGCATTAATAATATTATTTATAATGCTAGGATTATTATTATTGATAAGTTTTATTTCAGTATTTAATTCAGTAGATAAAGCGCGATCAATAATCATAATTATTACCTACAGTGATATGACTATAGGATATTAACAATATTTATTATCAGAGATCAATAAAATATATATAATGATTAAATATATAGACAAATTAACTATATTTTTAGAATATTTAGAGATATGTTTGAATAAACAAGATGATCTTCAAAATATTTCTATAAATATTCGCTATTTTCATAGTATTTAAATTTTATTTCTCATGTTGTGGGTGAGAAAAACGTTTCAATATCAGTAAAAATTTCATCCCACTCTTGCTGATCAATATTCATAAATCCAAAAGCACGTAAAATAAATGCCCCCTCTGTGGCGAAAAAAATAAGTCGAGCACGTTTCCCTGCTTCTGTTGAAGTATCTAACTTAGCAATACGATCGCGATACCACTCACGAGTACTATTAAGATATTCTGGTGTTTGCAATAATGCCGCCATTAAACCTGCGCCTTTGGTATTAGAAGTTTGCTCAAAATGGTAGGTCGCTTTTATGTGCGCTATTACTCGGTTTTCGGCTGAACTATCCTGCGCAATTTGCTGAAAAAATATTTCATCGTAAGCTTTTTCCCAGCGCTCAAACATTGCATCAATCAAGGCTTCTTTATTGCCGAAACAATACTGAACCCCACCTTTAGAAATTCCCATTGCTTTTGCCACTGCATCGATTGTCAGTGCGGTGACACCTTGTTGATGAACAATATTTTCGGCTACATCTAATACTTTATCTCTGTCTATACTTCTTTGGCGCCCCATTAAATAAAACCTCTTTTAAAATACATACGTATGGATTAATATCGTAACCTAAACTTTAACATTATGGTAGATGAACATACTACATAATTTTTTTCTAAATAGAGATTCTTATGGTTAATACTGATGATAATCGAAGGTGGATTGCGCTCCTTTTAATTTCAAGTGCTCTTTTTTTAATTGTCATTGATATGACAGTGCTTTATACAGCATTGCCTACTTTAACCCATGAACTCCATGCCAACGCATCTGAGAAATTGTGGATTATCAATGCTTATCCGCTGGTGGTGGCCGGATTATTGCCTGCCGCGGGAATGTTAAGTGACCGCATTGGCCATAAAAAAATGTTGATCACCGGTTTACCTCTTTTTGCATTAGCGTCACTTTGTGCTGCATTTTCGCCTAATCCAGAAAGTTTGATTGCTGCGAGAGTTTTTTTAGCTGTTGGTGCCGCGATGATGATGCCAGCAACCTTATCAATTGTTCGCCATATTTTTACCGAGCCTCAGGAACGCTCACTAGCGATTGGTATTTGGTCAGCGGT
Source organism: Arsenophonus sp. aPb (assembly GCF_029873475.1). Taxonomy (NCBI): domain Bacteria; kingdom Pseudomonadati; phylum Pseudomonadota; class Gammaproteobacteria; order Enterobacterales; family Morganellaceae; genus Arsenophonus; species Arsenophonus sp. aPb. The sequence continues at coordinate 3,170,518 of NZ_CP123499.1, read as the reverse complement.
TGCTGCTGGTGGTGCTGCAGTCGGCCCTTTAGTGGGTGGCTTATTACTGGAATATTTTTGGTGGGGATCGGTATTTTTAATTAATGTGCCTGTTGTTATGCTGGTACTGCCCTTTTCAGTCAGTTTGATCCCAAGTTGTGGTGGAACCAACAAGCGTGCTATTGATTTTTTAGGCTCAGTATTAATCTTAGTCGGTTTAGTTGGGCTAATTTATGCATTAAAAGAGTTAAGTAAACCTTCTTTTTCTTTGGTTGAGTTTTCTGCTGCTGCCTTTATTGGTGTCATCTTTATGCTGTTTTTTGTATTGCGCCAGCGCAAACAATCTCAACCGATGCTTGATTTTTCTTTATTTAGTAACCGTTTGTTTTCAGCGGGGGTAATCATTGCTGTTATTACCATGAGTGTAATTGTTGGCATTGAATTAGTTTTAAGTCAACGTTTACAGTTAGTACTTGGATTCACGCCTTTACAAGCCGCACTTTGTATCCTTCCCATTCCCATCGGATCCGTACTTGCATCACCATTAGCCGGTTTACTGTTACCCCGTTTTGGCGAGAGATTAACGGCAGTAGTAGGTTTTATGTTAACGCTGATTGGGGTAATGGGGATGGTGTTGTTTTATCAGAGCCATCTTATTTTGTTGTTAATTAATTTATTCATGATTGGTATTGGCATGGGAATGGTATTTACCACGGCTTCTACCACAATTATGCTCAATGCGCCGGATGAAAAGTCAGGTATGGCCGCTTCTATCGAAGACGTTGCTTATGAATTGGGTAGTGTATTAGGTGTTACAATACTGGGTGGAATGATGACGGCGATTTATAGTAGTAAGCTTTTTGTTCCCGCGCAAGTCACCATGGATACGCGCGTTTATGACAGTATTGATGAAGCACTAAGCGTGGCATCAACGTTGGATAAACAACAAGCTCAGGTATTGATAATGGAAGCAAGCAAAGCATTTGACACTTCTTTTGTTATGGTTCTTATGACGATTATTTGCTTATTGCTAGCTAGCATTGTGATTTTACAGCGTATGTTGCGCCCTTTAATCAAAAAATCATAATGAGGAGATGATTTTCTGTGCAGTTTTAGATTTCGCAATTAGTTTCAGTGATTGTTTTTTATGAAGCCAGTTGTTGGTGTTTTTTTGTCTCAGGGAAAGTAAATTGATCCTAATGTTTTATTACTGAAATTATAACTGGTTAGAGGTAAATTGGATATGGAGCTAGAGGCATTGCAGTTTTTTAAAAATTTATCTGATGAAACAAGATTTAGGATCCTAGTACTGCTCCGAGAAATGGGGGAGCTATGTGTTTATCATCTTTGTATTGCACTTGAGCAACCCCAAACTAAAATATCTCGTCATTTAGCAATGTTAAAAAAGGGTGGGTTGCTACAAAATCGTAAAGAAGGAAAATGGGTTTTTTATCGACTTTCTTCTCAGGCTTCTCCATGGGTTATGCAAATTATTGAGTCTATATGGTCAAATCAATACCAACTAATCAACTCAATGATCAATAAATTGATCCTAGTAGAGTTACCTGCCCGGAGTATTAATTTCCCGCTCTCCAATATAACGCGATAGCGAGTAATGTGAGCAACCTTCTATTTGTCTATTTGTTACTAATCAGAATAACTTAGTATTCTGATTAGTCATTTTTTAAATAATTTTTAATTTTGTTAGACATTGTAAAGTCAGTGATTCACGTTTTGACACGGTTTTATCATTTGAGATTGCGATATTTAGAGCAAAAGTTTTTTTATTGCCATTAGCGTTTTCCACCCATCCTACATACCAGCCAATACGCTCTCCATTGATATTCGCTAAGCCACTTTTAGCGTAAATTTTAATATTAGCTGTCTGTTTAATAAGTAGCATAGTGGCGACTTTATTTTGAATGGTTTTATCAATGGGTAATTGTTTGGTAGCTAACTTGTAAATAAATTGTGCCTGTTCTGTTGGGCTAATTTTTAATGGGCCATCTAACCAAAATTTGGTGACATCATTACCTATTTTACTATTACCGTAGTGCAGACGATAAAGTTCTTTTTTCATTATTGCTAGACCAGTACGTTTTGCAATTTCCTGATAGATAGGAACAGCGGATAATTTCATTGCTTCTTGCATACTCATATCTTTATTCCAGCTACTAAGATATCTGGGCTGGCCGTCCCATTTAAAAACTTCATTAACGGTTACTTTTTGATTTTTTAAAGCAATTAAGGCATTAACAATTTTAAATGTTGATGCGGGAACATATTGTATTGCTGCACGTTTTGTGTCGTTACCATAATTGTTAATTGATTTACCATCATATATCGTTAATACACCACGTATATGCTGCTGCTGAAAAATTTTCTTTATTTCGCTAACAACATGACTTTCTGCTGTTTTTTTCAGCGGCTTGGTCATGTTTTTATCATCATTAGAAATGATACTTGCCTGAGTAGTAATTGGTAAAAATAGTAGAATAATAACAATTAGCTTTTTATTCATATTTGTATTCTTTAAATAATTTATACAGCAGACATTATCATACTTTTGTCAGGGTTAGTACTAAACATAAGACTCGTTTTTATTTATTGTTAACAACGTTGCTTTTTACTATTTATTCATTACCACTCAAGTATTAAGTAAAAAACAGAGAAAAAATCATGTGACTCCCTATCAAACCGATAACATCGAACAACTAAAGAAATGCTTGTCAACCACTGGTGATCATGCTGAAAATTAGTCGTGGTCAGGTATTGTTGTTAATGCAGCTAAAGGCCCGTTGAATTTTTGATTAACAAAAAATAAGAACATGGCGATTGAATCAGCATTATTAAGTATTGTCTCTGCTTTAAGATAGCTACAGCGACTATTAAATACACTAAAAATAGTATTTTCATAGTCAGGCCCATTAACAAGAAAGTCATTTTTTCTGTAATTTATCGTTTGCATTCTAGTAAGAACATCGATTTTGCCTGCAAAAGAATCAAAACCGACCGCTCCGATTTTAGAGGGCGGGGGAACGCTTACAATATACCAAAAATCTTTAGTTTTTAGCGAAATATGTGATAATTCGTGAATAAAATTCCAGGCGATAGCATTGGAATATTCATGTACTGCTGATTTGGTCATAAAGATACAGAATTCTGGATCGTTCTCATAAATCCAGGCCACTTTTTGATTATCTTTTTTGTTCTCTTTAACACTAATTATCTTATCCGGTGAATAACGATTAACGAATGCTGAAAATTTTTTGATATATATTTTGACCAAATTAATAATAGATTCATCGGTAGCAGGATTAGGATAATTTATATCTCTAAAATAGCTAACAATTTCTTGTTGAATGGCTTGTTTCTCTAGTGTCGATAGTTTATTACTAAATAGATTGTTAACAAAGTTAACGCCTTCTTTTACTTTTAAAAATGCTAATTCTAATTTTTGTCCAAACATCGGATCTAAAATTTTAATATTATTTAAACCAATCGCTTCAATACTTTCATCGATTAGATCTATTTTTTTTAAGTGCGCTAATAGTTGTTGCGTTTTTTTTTCTTGCTGTCGTATCTCTTGCTTAATTTGGGGTTCGGCTATTTTAATTAGATTTTCTGTTGTTGAACGGTCAACTTGTGTAACGCTCTCGATTGGTATTAGTTTACTGGATGTTCGTTGTAATTTTTTTATGATTACGGGAATTGCCGGTTTTTCTGCAATTAATTTAGCTTTACCTACGATTATTGTTTTATCTGACAAGGCTAAATTGCTAGCCGTATTAGATACTGATTCGACATTCTGTAGAAAAGATCCTTTTCTATTAATATCTTTAATGTCGTCTTCTTTTTTATAGTAACAATAGACATCCATGCTAGATGAAGGACTATTTTTTGTACTAGTTACAGTATTATAGGATGATAGCATAAGTTATTTTTTACAAATCAAAATATATTCTATAGTAATATTTATTTTTAAATAAAACCTACCGTTAAGTTAAATAATCTGTTGTAAATTATTTAGTTAATATCGCTAGATTAGCAAAATTTAACACTAATTTTTAGTTGGTTGTTTAAGTGATTTTTGATAGACAGATTATGATTATATTCTGTTAAATCTAGATATGATTGAATTGAAGCCAATAAAAATCGACGGTGTTGAGAGGGGAATAAATTGGAAAAATAAGGCCAGATGTTGACCTTATTACAGGCGCAAATAAATATTACTTAACTAATTTAACCGCCTCACGGGTAAGTTGGCCAATGGTAGCCCAATCTTTAGCTTTTATTAATTTATTATCCACCATCCATGAACCTCCACAAGCAACCACTTGTGGCAAAGCAAGATAATGGCGAATATTTTCTGGGCTGATCCCACCGGTTGGCATAATTTCTAATTGCGGGTAGGGGGCGAGTAGTGCTTTGAGCATAGATAAACCACCAGAGGGTTCTGCAGGGAAGAATTTAACAAGATTAATACCAAGTTGCATAGCTTGCTCAATTTGAGTTGGATTATTTATACCAGGAATAATAGGTATGTCTAATTCATGACATCCCTTTACCGTATCTGGGTTTAAACCAGGTGAAACGATAAAATCAGCGCCAACAGCTTCTGCTTGTCTAATTTGTTCTCGGTTAATAATAGTGCCGGCACCAATCAAAATTTTGTTCGGCATCGCTTCTTTAAGTATTTTGATTGCATCTGCTGCTGCTGGCGTACGGAACGTAATTTCTGCTACTGATAATCCGTTTTTTACTAATGTTTTGCCTAAAGGAACTATATCTTGTGCTCGTTCAATGGTAATAACCGGAATGATCCTAAATTGTCGTAATTTATCTATCAGTGTGAGCATAATCAATTTTCCTTTAGTCGTGAAATTGGCGAGTAATACTTTTTGTTACTGAAGTGGAATGATAGCACTTTTATGTTAAATAACGATATTTGCTAGTAACTGAATCATTAGCTTATTTTTAATACCGATTTGACCATTTTCATAGGAGAGATGAGGTAATTATTTAACAAAATTAATAGCTGGCAAGAATGAATAATCGTGTTATTTAAATAGAACGTTAATTTATTTTTTTATTAATCTCTCTATTTATATCTTTTAATTATAAGGAATAGCTAAAAAATTACTTTAATGCATTATTTATTAATGATTGTAATTATTTATTATTATTTTATATAAAATAATAATGCTAGATATGTTTATAAAAATTCATTGGTGAAATCGTATAACAATCTATTATTCCTTCATATCCTTGATTAATGAAATTTAGTTATATGCATAAATATTTTTATATACTAAATTGCAGAAGAATTAAAAATTATACCAAAGTTTAGTTATTTTTTTCTAAAAAATAGAAAAACAAACGATATATGTTGTGTTTTATTGTCATATGAATAAATTAATATTTTTTGTGATCAAATTCAGCATAAAATTTCAATTATTTGTTCTTTTTATCTTAAATCATTCTAAAGTAGGATTGGAATAAAAAATTCATTTAATCAGTTAGATAAAATATCTGCCAATTCACACTATAAGCAGTAATTAATTCGAGTAATATTTTTTGATTCAGTTACTTTCATTATTATAAGTCTAAATCAATTTGCTAATGATTAAATTATTTATTAAATATAAAAACACTTTTATCTACCGATTAGTTAAATAAAATATTTACTTTGATATAAATCACAAAAAATAAAATATAACTTTACCTTTCTTGTAAGTTAGATAGAGGCATCTAATATCAATTCAGGTTAATGTTATTTCTTATTAACCTTTTTCATTATGCTAATAAAATAAATTCTATTTTATTGGCTTATTCATTTATTTTTTTGGAGTTAATTATGTTTAAGAAAATACTCCCGTTATTGCTATTATCTGCGACTTTATTTTCGTCGCATATATTAGCTGCGACTAATTCAGCAGGTGGGATAATTTCAGTTGCTGGTGCTATAAGTGATACTACTTGTAAAATTAATGGAGGTGATAGTGCAAACTTTACTATCTTATTAGATCCCATTTCTGTTTCTGATGCCGGAACAACAGCATATACTGTTGTTGCAAAAAATCAGAAAGCATTTAAATTAACTTTTTCTGATTGTGCACCTGCTGGCAGCTCAGGTAGCAATTTAAAATTTAATTTTTCATCACCAAGTAGTATCTCGACGGATGGTCAATATTTGGTGAATGATACTGTTGATGAAAATAATCCTAATGTAGCAAAAAATGTCGGATTTAGTTTGTCTGCACCAAATGCTAAAACGACCGCTATTCCATTAAATACCCCTTATGATACAGGCTTAAAAGGAGATAAAACAGCACCGCAAGCTGATGAGTTAACGTTCGTCGTTAGTTATTACAAAACGCGAGCAGAACCGGCTAAAGCGGGTCCATTGCATGCAAATTTAATTTATACCATCTCTTATTTGTAAATAACATTAACCAGGCTCTTTTTGAGTCTGGTTTTTAACGGACTATTTATTATGAAAAAATTTTTGTTATTTATTATATTAATTATTTCTTCTAAAAATATATTAGCCAATATTGTGCTGCAAGGAACTCGGATCATTTATTATGAAGGGAAAGGCAATGTTACAGTACAATTAACAAATCATGGAAAGCTACCGGCATTAGTACAATCATGGGTTGATGATGGAAATATAAATTCTACTCCAGAAAAGAGTCATTCTCCGTTTTATGTTTTTCCACCTATTGTAAAAATAGCGGGACTTAAAGGGCAACAATTAAAAATAAAAATGATATCGCATAATTTACCTAAAAATAGAGAGAGTGTTTTTTATTTAAATATTCTTGATATACCACCATATCCAGAAAATACGCAAGGTAAAAGCGTTTTACAATTGGCAATTAAATCAAGAGTTAAATTATTTTATCGGCCAAAGGGGTTGATTACTCCTCCGGCAGAGGTATATAAAAAGATAAGTTATAAGTTAGAGGATAATAGCATTGTAGTGACAAATGATTCTAAATATTATTTCACGATAGCAAAAATAACGAATATTAATGAGACAAAAAAAAATCTGACAAAATCGAAGATGATCCCTCCGTTATCAAGCTTTAAATTTCCGCTAAAAAATAAGGTTAAGCATAATAAAATAATCGTAACTTATGTTGATGATTTTGGTGTTTATAAAACAAAAAATATTAACCTTAAATATTAATCTTAAATAAGAAGATAAATCGTGAAAAAAATATATTATCTTTATAGTAGTCTAATTTTATTAGGCATATTGGATTATATGCCCGAGTTATTTGCAGAGGAATTTGATACCACTTTGCTAGTAGGAAAATCAGCTCAAGGAGATATATCTCGTTTTTATCAAAATAGTGAAATCCCGCCAGGTAAACAATTGGTCGATATTTATGTTAATGATGATTGGAAAGGACAATTTGAAGTTAATATTGGCGAAAAAAATCAAAATATCTCTATTGATGCTAAAGATGCTAATAAATTAGGTATAAAACTTTCACCTCAGACAAAACAGATGATTGAGCAAAAGACAACTATTTCGTTAGATAATTTGGTCAATGATATCAACTATTATTTAGATGTTAATCAGTTAGCACTAAATATTTCAGTCCCGCAAATTTCGTTAGTTAAATCGGAGATAGGTTATGTTGATCCAGCGAAATGGGACTATGGTGTACCGGCAATTATTCTCTCTTATAATACTAATTATTATAACTATCGGGAGAAAAAAAATAACAAACAGCGTAATGAAGCTTTTTTTGCTAATTTAAATAGCGGAATTAATATAGGTGCCTGGCAGTTTCGAGATGAGTCAAGTTATTCTTATTATTCCAGCGGTGATCATAAATGGCAAAATAATACCCGCTACTTACGCCGTTCTTTTAGTGCGATATCTTCTAATTTAATGTTAGGTGATTTCTACTCCCCCTCTACCTTGTTTACTAGTATTCGTTTTAGGGGTGGCGCATTAACAACAGAAATGAATATGCTACCTAACTCTAGCCAGGAATTTACGCCGGTTGTCAGAGGGGTTGCCCAAACTAATGCGTTAGTAAAAGTATATCAGAATGGTAATCTAATTTATCAAGAAACTGTTCCACCAGGCGCGTTCGAGTTTAGTGATCTACGTGCTGCGGGAGGAGCAGGCGATCTTTCGGTTATTGTGCAGGAAGCCGATGGTCGTCAAGACTCTTTTACGGTGCCATTTTCAGCCGTACCTAATATGATGAAAGCGGGTGTATATGCTTACAATATTTTGGCTGGACAATCAAAAATGGCAAATACCCATTTCCAACCTAAATTTGCTCAAGCTGAAGCCTATTATGGTATCAATAATTTAGTCACCGTTTATGCCGGCTTTATTGGTAGCCGTGATTATAATGCTATTTTACTTGGCAGTGGCTGGAATTTTCCGTTTGGTGCTGTTTCAATTGATGCGACTCATGCGGCAGCTTATTTAGATACCGAAACCAAACGAGGGCAAAGTTTTCGCTTGGCTTATAGCAAGTTTTTGTCAACTACCGCTACCAATCTGACTATAGCGGCTTATCGTTATTCTACAGGAGATTATTATAGTTTTATTGATTCCATTTATGCCCATGATAATTATCAAGCATGGCTTAAGTATCAAGCGACAATTAAAAATAACCTTAATGATAAAAATCAAAATAATCCTTCAGATTTAGATTTGGCAACTTTTGATGCTATGCGGGGGGCCCGCGCCAGAAACACATTTAATTTAAATTTAAATCAGCATTTGGGAAAAGATAATGGGGTTATTTTTCTGGCTGGTACGCTGAGAAACTATTGGAATGTTGATGGTACCAGTCGAGAGTATCAAATAGGTTACTCAAATAGTTATAAAAATATTACCTATAACTTATCCGTGTCACGGGTAAGAAATACCGATCAAAAAGAAGAAACCCGTTATTACTTGAGTGCCAGTATTCCTATTAATCTATTTAGTCGGAATGCTTATCTCAACTCTGGTATTTACATGACAAATACCAACTATCAACAAGCCAATATCAGTATCAGTGGTACAGCGGGTAAATATAATTTAATCGATTATACCTTAACCGCTTCAAATCAGACTGGTGGGAATAATTTAATTAGTGGCAGTCTAAATTATCGCAACCCTTATAGTACAGTTGGTGCTTCATATAGTGAGGCTAATAATTATCGACAGTCAGGTTTGAATGCCAGAGGAACCATCGTGGCATTTCCTTACCATATTCTTACCTCTGGTGAAACAGCGAATACATTAACGGTAATTGAAGCCCCAATGGCTGAGAATTTAACGGTTAATAATAATCGAGCGGTGCTTACCAATAAACGGGGATTAGCATTAGTAACCAATGCTACACCATATCGTACAAATGTTTATACCCTTTCTCATACCAATCAAACCTCAGGTGCAGAGATTACTGACAATGTAGCGCATGTGATCCCTTATGACGGAGCGGTTAGTCATATCAAATTGGAAACCGATCAGCGAAAAACTTATATGTTAAAGGCGACTTTTGCCGACGGTAGCCATTTACCTTTTGGTACAGAAGTTACCGATAGTCAGGGGGAATTTGTTGGTCATGTTGGGCAGTCAAGTGTGCTTTATATAAAAAGTGATCAATTACCGCCATCACTGAATGTGAAATTGAATATTGACGGTAAAACAGAATGTATCATCCAGCAACCTGTTGATACCTTAAACCTCAAGCGTAATATTTGCCAATAGTCGGGAAAATAATATGAATAAATTAGCAATAAATTTTTTATTATTATCAGCTTGCTCCTTTAGCCAATCGGTTTATGCCGACTGTAAACCCAATAGCACGATCACGGTACCGAGTTTATATTATGATTTATCTGCTGATTTTAGTGGCTCTACATCGATAGTGACAAAAACAGATAAAACCAATTTTCCGGGAACATTTACTTGTAGCTCCCCTGGGATACTTTTACCTAATGTGATTGGTATCGCTTCGCCCTTTAATGGTCGAACAGCAACAATAGGATTTAATGGTGGTAAGCAGTTTGTTGAGGTGACGATGACGGCGTTAGGAAAGGATCGCATAACCAGCATAGCTAGAGGTACCCATTCGGCATCAAATTTGAATACTAATTTTACCTTAAGATTTACTTTGTTGAAGAGCAAACCAAGCAGTAATTATACCAAAGTGGCTGGTGATACTGCGGTTATCTCGCCTTTTATCTTAGTATCTGATGCTTCATCGATGGGTATTTTGGTATGGTTAACTAGAATTGTATTTAAGTTAGTGCAATTTTTATTAAGCTGGCAATGGCCTGTTGATGAAAATGATATTTTTCTACAGCCAATTACCATTAAATATAATCCTATTGCCACTACCTGCGATTTTTCAAATAAAGGCTTAATTGTTAATCTACCTATGGTTAGTATCAGTGATGTCAAAAATATTGACCGACCTGGTTATCAGCCCTTTAGCCTAAATTTTAGCTGTAGTGATCTTTTGACTGGTAATAAAACGACGCGAAATATTGCCATGTTTTTGGCCAGTAATAATTTACATAGCACAGATAAAACAGTATTAATAAATACCACGCAACAAGGTGCTAAAGGAGTCGGATTTCGGTTAGTGCAAGGGAATAAAACTGCATCACCCATTCTTTTTTCCAGTAGTGAAAGTATACAAGGCAATGCAACATCTATTTTTAATGTTGCTGCGGGCAGTGCTTTAGCGCCCTCTTTTTCCATTAATATGGGAGCCTATTACTACGCTTATGATCTAAATAATATTTCTGCCGGAAAAATAACCTCAACGGCAATTTTAGTCTTTTCTTATGACTAAATAGGATTAATTATTAGGATAAAAAAGAAAATGAGAAAAAAAATTTATTTAGCTTTCTTACTCTATTTTACTGCTTTTTCAACGAATAGTAGTGTCTATCTTAAAGGAACGCGAGTTATTTTTCCTGCTGAAAGAAAAGAGGCTGTTATTCAATTAGTTAATTCCAGTGATAACACATCACTGGTTCAAAGCTGGATTGATGAAGGAAATATTGATTCAACGCCGGAGACAACACAAGCGCCTTTTATTGTGACACCTCCGGTTGTCAAAATAAAACCTAGAGGGGGGGCGCAACTTCGTATTCAACAGTTAGCAAATCAGCTACCCACTGATCGCGAATCTATTTTTTATCTTAATGTGCTGGATATTGCGCCAAAACCCGACAACTTAAAAACTGAGAATATTTTACAGTTGGCGCTAAGAACACGAATTAAACTATTTTATCGACCACAAAATATCAACAAAACTTCTCAGAATGCAGCTGAGCATATAAAAATAACTAAGGTTGGAGAAGTGCTTACTATTCATAACCCAACTGCCAATTTTTTTACTCTGTCCGCACTTTATAATCGGTTAGATAAAAATAATGCTCTATCTAAAACAATTATGTTGCCACCTTTTTCACAACAAACAGTTGAAAATAAAAGCCATGTTGTTTTCGATGATGAGATTTTGGTCGAATACATTAATGATGAAGGGCAATTTATTAATCAAGTTAAAAAAATCAAATAATATTAAGATGCAGTTATCTTGTTTTTTAGCCTAGATACCGCTAATTCGGTTATCAAATGGGTGCATATTTTTTGTGTTGGTTTTGATTAATATAATTTTTTTTCAATAACTAGCATTAGATTGCTGTTGCCAGAGATGGGCAGCAACGAGAGCTTTCCAGGGAGAAAATTGAGCTAACCATTTTTCTGTCTCTTTTGCGCTTATTTTCTCACTACTCTTTAATAAAGACTGAAGATTACGTTGGACAGCGACATCACCATGTAAAGAACCGTTCAAATAATTGAAGCCGCGAAGCAAGGAATAACTGATTGTCCATGGACCAATTCCTTTTATTTCACTCAATTTTTGTGTCCATACTGACAAATTAGTTTCATATACAGGAACATTTAATAGATGATGGTTGTTTTTTAACATATTGCATAATGCAATAAGCGTTTTTGCTTTACTGATAGAGAATCCACATAGCCTTAGTTTTTGCTCATCATCAGCATGGATCGCAAAAAGAGAAGGAAAACACCAAATTCCAGACGCGTGTTGTTTACCAAAAGCATGAATGAATCGGCGACGAATAGCAATTGCGGCAGCGACACTAATTTGTTGCCCTATAATTGCCCAAGTAATCGCTTCAAATGCGGTTGCTGCTTGATAAACCCTTAAACCTTGTTGGCGAGTAATTAAATTACCAATAACTGGGTGGTTATAGTATTTATCTTCAAAAAGTTCAACGGGTTGATATAAACCCAGCATATTTTTCCCCAGTTTTTCCAGCTCTTCCTCAGTGATAAAGGTATGTGGGTTGTCAATTTGTAGAGAAAACAAAATGCTATTTTTATTTAGCGTAAATGTTAATTCAGCCGGTTGGTCATAACAGGTAATGCCTTTTCTTAATTGGTTATGGGTGATAATTTCAGCCACACTTTGCTTATCTCGTAAGTGATAGGCAAGAAAGTGTTGGTAGTGAAAATTGTCTGGTAAATGGATAATAGTTTTTTTTGCTAGCATTTTTTGTGGTTATTTAATTTTAAACTTAGTCATCAGTTTGCGTTTAAATTGATAAAAAATAGTAATATAAAAGCAAGTAAATTAATGATAAGAATTTATGCATAAAATTATGTTGTTAGCAAGATAAAAACTAAAAAATAGCTGTTGTTTGCCTTAGGATTAGATGATATTAACACTCATTATTGTAGATTGCCCGTCCGATAAAAATCTAAATTATATGCTAACGTATTATTAACGATTTTTATTCATTTATTCTTAGTATTTGATTTTTTATTGGTTGCTGCTTCTTTTATTTTTACTTAAGCAGAAATTAGTTCGCTGGTTTTATATTTTAAAATTTATCACTAAGTATATTTGCTGATTTTATCCTTATTAAATTATTAACTCTATTGGTATCCAGTTTAATGGTCATTAATAAATGAGACACAGATTAGCTAAATAAAATTATTTCCATTTGTAATATTATTTTAAATAAAAATAGTGATTAGCTGATTTTTATTTAACACTAAAGCAATGAGAATATTATTTAATCTAATGATTATTAAATATTTTTTAAGTAAAAAAGCCAAGTTACCATGGGTTTTTTTTATTATTAACGGTAAATGTTAATAAACCATTGGGTTTCATTGGCTTATCTGATGTTAATTTTTATTTTTTGTTAATTTTTAGTTTCTATTTTGTTGTTTGAGGTTTATTCATAAATGGAAACAAATTCATACGTTTTTAAATAATACTTATCTATATCTTTATAGTCGATATAAGTAAGCAAAAGGAGTAATTGCAAATGGAACATTATCAAGAAGCCCGCTTTTTTACCCCTCGTTGTCCATTTTTTCTCCTCTGTTGGTATTAATTTACTCTATGCCAATGGTTATTTAATCGGTAATTATCCAAATAAAATAATAGGGATAAGCCTAATAAAAATTTATTGAATATGGGAGTAAAAATAGCTGCCTATCAATGTCTTTATTAATTTCAATAATAGCTTGAAATTAATATTTTTTTTATTTTATGCAAAAAATAGTAGCAGGATTTTTATATTTTTTAGATAGGGAAATTATTTATGCAATGCATTGCTAATCGTTACTATTCGAAAACAAAACGGCTAACTGCATATATATTGTTATTTATACAATTGCTGTTACCTATTTTTGTCACTTTTTCATCCATTGCTAAAGCGGCGCAGGATGATGTTGCTAGCAATGAGATGCTAGAAACAATCAATGGTATTGATGCGTTGATGAATAATAACTCTGCTTTAAAAAATTCCGCTTCAGAGCCAGCTTCATCGCTTCCAGCAGCAGCGGCGGCGGCATCAAGCTGGAATATTCATACTTTACCCGATAATAGATCAATGATGTCGGTCACAACAACAAATAACAATAACAAACCGTCAGTCGATCACCATCTAGCATTACCAACATTAGGTATTAAAGAGACGTCTCAGACTAAACAAGTCGAGTCAGCAGAAAAACAATTTGTGCAAGGTGCAACTCAAGTAGCGCAAGGGCTGGCCAATAATAATGCCACAGAAACAGCCATCAATTATGCGCGTAATCGCGGCGAAAGCCTATTAAATCAGAAAATTAGTGATTGGTTAAATCAATATGGCAAAGCTCGCGTACAAATTAGTTCAAATAAAACCGGCGATGCTGATTTACTCTTACCGCTAATTGATAAACCAAACAGTTTATTATTTAGCCAAATTGGTATTAGAGCTAATGAACAACGGAGTACTACTAACTTAGGTTTAGGTTATCGCCAATATCAGCAAAATTGGATGTGGGGCATTAACAGTTTTTACGATTATGACATTAGCGGAGGAAATGCCCGTTTTGGTGTGGGTGGTGAGTTGTGGGCCTATTATTTGAAACTGGCGGTAAATGGTTACTTCCGTTTAACGGATTGGCATCAGTCATTCCTGCATGAGATGCGTGATTATGATGAGCGGCCGGCCAATGGATTTGATCTACGCGCTGAAGGTTACCTACCTAGTTATCCTCATCTAGGGGCTTATGCAAAATATGAACAATACTTTGGTGATGGCGTTAGCCTTAGTCATAATCCAACAGCTAAAGATTTAAAAGATAATCCTTCTGCTACCACTTTTGGTTTAAGTTATACCCCTTTCCCTTTATTAACATTGAAAACTCAAGTCTCTCAAGGAGATTCCAACGATAGTCTGATTGGTGTGGAGTTTGCCTATCGGTTCGGTATACCACTGGCTGCTCAGTTAAATCCGGATAATGTTGATCTAATGCGTAGTTTAGCGGGCAATCGTTATGATTTTGTTGATCGTAATTACAATATCGTTATGCAGTACCGTAAGCAAGAACTTTTAGCTATTTCTCTGCCAGACAGTGCGACGGCTGAAGCTGCCCAAACTATAGCAATAAAAGCAACGGTGCAAAAAGCTAAATACGGACTCAATAAAATCTTATGGAGTGCACCGGAATTATTAGCAAAAGGTGGCAAGATCAGCGAGACATCAGCCACAACCATTAACCTAATGTTACCCTCATATGATGAAGATAACCAAGGTAGTAAGGCTTATACCTTATCCGCTGTTGGTGTTGATAATGAGGGTAATAAATCTAAAGCTGCCGTAATGGTGATCAATGTTACTCAATCAAAGGATGGTTTTGCTTATTTTACTTTAGAAAATCCGACGCCAATACCCGCAGATGGTAGCCAAACTTATTTAGCAAAAGCGCAACTACAAAATGATAAAGGGGCACCACTTGCCAACAAGCAAGTGACATTTTCCGTTACTGGTTTTAGCAAAAGCGGCAGTACGCTGGCAATAAAAAATCATGGCGGAAATGCTGGGGTTGTGATGCTTAGCGAAGATGGCGAAAGAATGGGCAATCCTTTAACTGAGACCACCGATGCCGAGGGTAAGATCAACATAAAAGTTAAAAGTGACTTGGCCGGTCAGGGAGAATTGATTGCTACCATGGCAAATGGAAAGAAAAAGGCCGTTTCTATCCAATTTATCCCTGATGCCACTACCGCCAAAGTGAGGAATGTTACCCTGATTGATAAGAAAAACAGTAAGGTAGCTAATGGCGTCGATAGTTTTAGCTATGAAGCATTTGTGGTTGATCAGTTTAATAATCCGCTGCCAAATGTTGATGTTACTTGGTCAACTAATCAGCAAGATAAGGTCACTTTATTAAACGGTAAGAGTAAAACAGATGCCACTGGACGGGCGACTATCACGCTGCGTAGTACCTTGATTGCCGTCGATAATGTGGAAGTCAGCGCTAAATATGCTAACACGCTTGAGATGACAGCAGATAGAGTGGTTAGTTTTGTCGCTGATGAACGCTCTGCCAAGGTTAGTGAGGTCTCATTGCATGGTCGGGCAACAGATAAAGTTGCTGATGGCAAGAGTTCTTTTATTTTTAGCGCCAAACTGGTTGATGTTAATGGTAATCCAATCAAAAAAAGTGGCTTAATGGTTAATTGGTCACATGATAAAGATCCTAAAGAGGTTCTATTATCAGATACAACTAGTCCAACAGATAGCAATGGGATTGCCAGTATTGAACTAAAAAGTACGACTACCCCCGTCAATCAGATAGTGGTCAGTGCAAACTTTGCGGCGTCAGAAAGGATAGAAGCAGATAAAAAGGTCAATTTTATCTCTGAAGAAGGTGTCGTTACAGTCGGAGCTGTGCAGTTAAAAGATTCTGACAATGTAAAGGTGGCAGATGGTAAACAGAGCTTTACTTTTGCCGCTCAGCTTGTTGATAGCAAGGGTCAACCCGTAAAAGAAGCTGGGATCATAGTTAATTGGTTCCGTGATAAAGATGACGTTAAATTATTACGAGATACTAGCGAAACCAATGAACAGGGAATAGCTACTGTTAAACTGCAAAGTACAACTAAGGCCGTCGATGATGTACAGATTAGTGCTAGCTCGGGTAGCTTAGATGAAATAAATGCCAATAAGACAGTGAGTTTTATTGCAAATGAAAGCCAAGCGCATATTGGTAGTGTGCTGTTAAACGGTATAGAACGCACTAAAATTGCTGATGGTAATACCTCATTTACCTTTACCGCACAACTGATTGATAACAATAATAACGCCATTAAGAAAAGCGGTTTGCCAATTAATTGGACACATGATAAAGGCGATCAAGTTAAGTTAGCTGACCACAGCCTAACCGACGAAAATGGTATCACAACTGTTACACTATACAGCACAACAAAAGCGGTGAATGCAGTCCAAGTTAGTGCCAGTTATGCCGGTACGGCTAGCCAATCAGCCGATAAAACCGTCAGTTTTATCGCTAATAAAGATTCGGCTAAGTTAGGTGAGGTTAAGCTAGTTGGGCAGAAGACTAGCAAAATTGCCGATGGTAAAGAAAAATTTATTTTTACCGTTCAGCTGTTTGATATAAATGATAATCCAATCAAAAAATCTGGCTTGGTAGTCTATTGGGCACATGATAAACCAGGTAAAGCCCAATTAAATCCAACCAGTGAAACAAAGGAAAATGGTATTGCTACGGTTGAACTGCAAAGCACCACCATGGCGATTGATGATATTGAAGTTTCCGCCAAACTTGGCAATGGCGATAAAAAAACGGCCAAAGATAAAGTGAGTTTTATTGCTAATACAGCTACCGCTGAAGTCAGAAATCTCAAGTTAGAAGGTAAGATAGACCGTAAAGTTGCTCATCCTAGTAATAACTTTGTTTTTACTGCGGCATTGGTTGATATTAATGGCAACCCGATCAAGGTAAAAAATCTACCGATTAACTGGTCGACTAATCAAGATAGCAAAGTTCGCTTTAAGGGCGGCAACATCAGTCAAACTGATGCAAACGGCCATACTTCTATCACTTTAGAAAATATAGGCGAAGAAGTACAGAATGTGGTTGTCAATGCCCATTACAAGAGTTCAGCGTTACAACCCGCTGATAAACCGGTCAGCTTTATAACCGTCTCTTTTAGCCGTTTAATTGTTAATGGCCATAATTTCCCAACCAGCGCTCAATTCCCAACCACTGGCTTCCGTGGTGCTAAATTTACCATCGAGACGCAAGGGGCTCCGGCTTCAGAATTTAAGTGGCAAAGCAATCAAGGTTGGGTTTCAGTTGACAACGGGCTGGTAACGTTTACGGAAAATGGGACAAGTAATAAAGTCATCATCACAGCAAGACATGAAACGGGTGGTGATCCGATTGAATATACCTTTAGTCTAAATAATTGGTTTATTTTCTCTGGCGAGAAAAAATGGGATGAAGCTCAACGCTGGTGTGCAAATAATGGTGGGGCTATGCCAACCGTTGCACAACTTAGCCAAGGGGTAGGAAAACGTGCAGTAGGCTCACTATGGAGTGAATGGGGTAAATTCAGTCATTACGAGATCAAAGATGATTACTATTGGACTAACAACAAAGTCACTAATGAGCGCTACAAAATAGTCAAATTAGATGATGGTTTTGCTAGTGATAATTATACCAATCAGCTGCAAGAGGTCGTTTGTATTAAAGGTATCTAACTGCCTTTAAAAATGAGAGAAATTCCCGTCTTGATACGACGGGAAGATAAAGTGTAATGATAAGTTTGTTTAATTGCATTCTATAACTTGTTAGCGAAACAGAAATCATTCCAATAAATGGCTTTTTGGGCGGGATAATTTTTTGATTTATTGGTAGTAGGATTTATATATTATTAGGGAAGAGATCCATGCAACGTAATGCTAATTGTTATTTTACCAAAACGAAACGGATAATCGCCTATCTATTACTGTTTATACAATTGTTTTTGCCGGTTTTCGTTGCCTCTTCATCAATAGCAAAAGCGGCGCAAAATAGTAGCTCAAATAATTCGATGATGGACACTATCAATGGCTTGAATAACCTAATGCAAAGCTCATTGACCAAGGATGCACCTGCTGTCAATAAAGAGCAGACAGAATCGAATAAAAATAATGCGGCAGTAAAAATATTTGCGTCAAGTCCATCCTCTGATTCGGCATTATCTATGCTAGAGGCACACTTCTCTTCCCAACAATCAGTAGCACCTTCTCACACGGCTAAAAATAACAAGCAGGATGCTATTTTTAATACCTTACCAACACTAGGCATCAATGATAGCGAACCTAAGTCACAAACGGTTGTTTCAAGCGAACAACAAATGGCGCAAAATATTTCTCAATTAGCCCAGACCTTGTCAACGGATGATGCCATCAAGGCATATATGGGGTATGCACGCAGTATTGGTGAAAACCTGTTAAATCAAAAAATCCATGATTGGTTGAGTCAGTTTGGTAATGCTCGGGTACAAATTAACACCAATAAAACCGGTGAGGTGGATTTATTAGTACCGGTGCTGGATAAACCAAATAGTTTGTTATTTAGTCAAATTGGTATTAGAGCGAATGAGCATCGAAATACTACTAATTTAGGTGTGGGTTATCGCCAGTATCAGGATGCCTGGATGTGGGGCATTAATAGTTTTTATGATTATGATATTACTGGCAGTAACTCTCGTTTCGGTGTTGGTGGTGAATTATGGGCCGATTACCTTAAACTGGCGATTAATGGCTATTTTCGTTTAACCGACTGGCATCAATCACGTCTTCATGAGATGCGGGATTATGATGAGCGTCCAGCCAATGGGTTCGATCTGCGTGCGGAAGGATTTTTACCCAGCTATCCGCATTTAGGTGCGTATGCAAAATACGAAAAATATTATGGTGATGGTATCAGCCTTAATAATGGTCTCTCAACTAGTGACTTGATAGATAATCCTTCTGCTACCACCTTTGGCATAAGTTATACTCCTTTCCCATTATTGACCTTTAAAAGCCAAATTTCCCGTGGCGATACTAAGGAAAGTAGCATTGGTATGGAGTTAGCATATCGGTTTGGTGTCTTGCTGGCGGAACAGCTTGATCCCGATAATGTAGATTTAATGCGTAGTTTAGCTGGTAACCGTTATGATTTTGTCGATCGTAATTACAATATTGTCATGCAATATCGTAAGCAAGAACTTTTATCTATTTCTTTGCCAGAAAGCACTAACGGTGAGGCAGCACAAACCATACCGATAACGGTCACGGTTAATAAAGCCAAATATGGCTTAAAGCAAGTTAGCTGGACAGCGCCAGAATTAATTGCTCAAGGCGGTAGCATTCAAGTTATGTCACCGACCACAGTTAATTTAACCTTGCCGGCTTATATTTTCCAAAAACAGTCTAAAGCCGCTCAATCTTACCGTATTTCAGCAGTAGCGGTTGATAATGAAGGGAATCAATCGAATACCGCAGTTATGGTGATTAATGTCTCGCCATCACAAGATACGATCCGCTCCATAACATTAACGCCAAATAATACCCTGGTAGCGAATAATAGCGATGCTTACGTTGCCACTGCATTAGTACAGAATAAAAAACATGAAGCACTGGTCGGTAGAGCAATTACTTTTACCATTGATGGATTCAAGTCTAGTGAGGTATCGCTGTTTAATATGGATGGCAAGCGTGCTAATAACCTGACGGTGATAACTGATAGCGATGGTAAGGCGAAGGTTAAAATTACCAGTAAGGTCGTTGGCACCGGTACATTAACCGCGGCAATGAAAAATGGTAATAGCAATGCCATTCCAGTTAGTTTTGCACCTGATATCGCTACGGCTAAAGTAGCAAGTGTCACATTAAGTGGTGATGAGACGAATAAAGCGGCTGATGGCATAAGTCGATTTACTTTCGAGGCATTAGTGACCGATCAATTTAATAATCCAGTACCTAATGTTAATGTTAATTGGTCACATGATAAAGGTAACACGGCTATCCTATCGGCAGAGCAGAGCCAAACCGATGACAATGGACGTGCAAAGATTACTTTGACCAGTAATGTTGTAGTGGATAATGTTAGGGTTAGTGCCAATTATAATAACCCCGCTAACAAAGTCGCAGCCAATAAAGCGGTAAACTTTATTTATATTTTGGCTACCGCTAAGGTCGATAGTGTTACCTTAGAAGATAGTGTAAACCAAAAAATAGCCGATAGTAATAGCTTCTTTACCTTTAGCGCCCAATTAGTTGATGGTAACGGTAATCCAATCAAGCAAAAAGGTTTAGAGGTTAGTTGGTCACATAATAAAGGTAATGAAGTCAAATTAGCGACAAAAAGTCAAACCGATGAAAACGGGCGAGCTTCTATTGCATTGTATAGTACGACAGCCGCAATAGAGGGCGTCGTCGTTAGTGCAAGATTTGGTTCAACCAAAAGAGTCGATGCCGATCGTGAAGTGGCTTTTGTTGCTGATGAAAATTCAATCAAAGTGAAGAGCGTGACCCTTAATGATAAAACCAACAATAAATTAGCCAATGGTTATAACAAATTCACATTTACTGCATTGGTATTAGACGGCAATGATAATCCAGTTAGACAAAGAACAGTGAACTGGGCGCACAATAAGAACGACGAAGTAAAATTGTCGGCACCAACCAGTCCAACAGATGAAAATGGTCGTGCGACCATCACATTACTCAGTACCACCACCGCGGTGAATAATATTATTGTCAATGCAAGGTATGGCACTTCTGCCGCAGTCAATGCGCAGGAAGTTGAGTTTTATGCTGATACTAATACCGCTCAAGTGGGTGATGTCAAATTAGTTGGTAGTGAAGTTAGCAAAGTCGCTGATGGCAATAATAGCTTTACCTTTAATGCTCAATTAGTTGATAAATATGGCCATCCTATCAATAAAGCGGGCCTGAAAGTGGAATGGTCACACAATAAAGAGCAACAAATTGCCTTATCCGATGAATCAACCCTAACCAATGATAAAGGAATTGCTGAGGTTACCTTAAATAATAGTAAGAAGATTGCGGTCGATGATATTATTGTTTATGCAAAATATAGGGTACCTCCACAGAAACGAGCCGATAAGAATGTGAATTTTATTGGCGATGTTAAGACTGCCAGAGTGGGCAAGATCATATTAAATGATGCTGACAATAAGAAGATCGCCGATGGTAAGAGCGGCTTTGAATTTAGCACTCAGTTAGTTGACCAGAATAATAATCCGGTTAAACAAAAAGGGTTAGTTATCAAATGGCGACAAGATAGTGGGGCTAGTGTCAACTTACCGGCAACCAGTAAGACGGATAAAGATGGCCGTGCTACGGTTATTCTGCAAAGTAGCCAAAAAGCCGTGGATAACGTGGTGATCTATGCGCAATATGGATCGAGTGGTGAGGAAAAATCTGAAGCAGTGAATTTTATTGCTGATATTAACACCGCTAAGATAAAAGAGGTCACATTGGATGGTACGGAAACTAATAAAGTCGCCGATGGCTTAAATAGTTTTACCTTTAAGGCACAACTAGTTGATCAATATGATAATCCTATCAAGGTAGCGGAACTAGATATCAGCTGGTTGCTGGATGATGATAAAGCTGAAGATGCTCATTTATCGGCACCATCAAGTCAAACAGATAAAGACGGGTTTGCGACTATAAAACTGACAAGTACCACTAAAGCGGTAGATAATGTGGTTGTCAGCGGCCAGTATGGTACCGCGCCTAAAGTGGAAGCAAACAAGGCCATTAACTTTATTGCCGATATCGCTACGGCTAAAGTGGGTAGTGTGATATTAGTCGATTCAATCGTTCGTAAAGTCGCTGATGGCAACAATGATTTTACTTTTAAAGCCAAGTTAATTGATCAACATAATAACCCGGTTAAAGTGCCGAATTTAGAAGTTAATTGGCAACAGGACAAAAATAATAATGCAGTCATCTTACCGGAACGGAGTAAAACTGATGCTACTGGGCAAGCAACTATTAAACTGAAAAGTACTAAAACCGTGGTGGATGATATCACTGTCAGCGCGCACTATGGTAGTACGGCAAAACAGGCTGCGGATCACACAGTCAATTTTATCAAGGTTTCTTTTAGTAACCTCCGAGTCAATGGACATAATTTCAAGATAGATGATGGATTCCCAACAACAGGTTTTAGTGGTGCTAAATTTATCATCAATACTAATGGCGTTCCTGCTTCAGAATTTCAGTGGCGCAGTAGTGAAGATTGGGTATCAGTCCACAACGGAGAGATTGTTTTTGAAAATAGACCAGCTAGTAATAAAAAATCGGTGATAATAACGGCGGTTCATAATACCGGTGGTGATCCTGTTGAATATAAATTTACGCTGCAAAAATGGTATGTATATAGTGGTGAGCAAATGAATTGGAATAGGGCAACTAACTGGTGCAGTAGACAAACAGGGAACACGAGGTTGCCAACAGTTAAACAGATTAGTATTGGCAGATTTAAATATGGAATTGGATCATTATGGAGTGAATGGGGCAATACCAGTTTTTATGGTTGGAATAATCACATGTATTGGACATCGACAAAATCGGGTAGTAGTGTTGACAGTGTCGGCATGGTGAGTGGTTTTATCGGTACTAATGCTGAAAGTGAAGAGTTATTCTTTACCTGTATTAGCGATCTTTAGAGGAAGCAAATTAACCCCTGAATCCGATTTAGTGAATATTAGTAGAATTAGATAAATTTACGTTATCCTAAAAAGGTTTATGCGCTAAATATTTTGCTGCATAAACCTTTTGGTTATTAGTTCAAATTAGGCATTGGGTAAGATAAATTTATGGGTATGGGATTTATCGATAATTACTCACCCGGTTCTATAAATGAACAGTTAGAACCGGGTTTGCATTGCAGGTTAAATTTAAATTATTTTAATAATATCAACATGTTAATTGGAGCTTTTTGCTGCGGCAGCAGCGTTGACAATAGCCGCGAATGCATCGGCTTTTAGCGATGCTCCGCCGACTAATGCGCCATCAATATCAGGTTGACTGAAAAGCTCGGCAGCATTGTTGGCATTCACTGAACCGCCATACTGAATAATGACTTGTTCGGCAATGGCGCGATCTTGCTTGGCAATATGGTCACGAATAAATTTATGTACTGCTTGCGCCTGGGCTGGAGTAGCTGATTTGCCAGTACCAATCGCCCAAATCGGTTCATAAGCAATAACACTATTTTCAAATGCGCTAGCACCTAAGCTATTTAATACCGCATCGATTTGACAAGCGCAGACTTGTTCAGTTTTGCCGGCGCTGTTTTCTTCTTCAGATTCACCAATACATAGCACCGGTATTAATCCTTGCGATTTTAATACGGCAAATTTCCGCGCGATATACTCATCGCTTTCTTGATGATAAGTTCTACGTTCAGAGTGGCCAATAATAATATATTTTGCACCAATATCTTTTAGCATTTCAGCTGAAGTATCACCGGTAAAAGCACCGGACAAATTGACATCAACATCTTGTGCGCCAAGTGCTATCTTGCTTCCAGCTAAAGCTTGTTGTGCTTGCGCCAGGTAAAGCGCTGGTGGTGCAATTGCGACATCACAGCCAGTGACACAATTTAATTCATGACGCAAATTTTCAATCAGTTCTTTAACCATTTTGGTACTGCCATTGAGTTTCCAGTTACCCATGACTAATGGATGCCGCATGTTTTCCTCCAACTAAAAAATATTTATTAATAAATGAGATAAAGACAATCAATCATTATTCAGTTTCTGCAAACGGATAGTATAAAGATGCTATGACTAAATCACTTTGTTTTTCGTCATTCATATGTGATGTTATCATCATTTAGTGAAAGCTTAACCGGCTCAATAGCGAAAGTAATCATATTATCTTTGCTCTTTACTAAAATATAACGAATAGCGCCTACTATGGTTTCATCACTCTGCACTTGATTATGTTGCTCTAACATACGATCTAATACAGCGGTTAATTGAGATAGGTTGTTAATCGAAGTGGTTTTTTCGAAGTGATTAATAATTGCCATAATGTAACGTTCGAATAATTGTCGATTAATTTTATAGCTCCTTACATCTTCGGGTGGCAGTAAGGTTAGCTGTAGACTTTTAATTTTTTCACTTCCCCGTTCAAGCACAGCAGAGGAGTAAATTTTGCTATTAATTCGACTGGCTGCGCGAATATAAGGTAAGCTAATATCCTTGCTTTTAATCACTTTAAATTCATGTATTGGATAGCTGGGATTATCTTGATTATATTTTTGACGAAATATGGGAATAGTTTCATTGAATAGGGGAGCATCTGGTGATAAATAAGCAACCAAAACCTCTGTTTCAGGCATAACAGGTAATTTTTTTGCCAGCACAGGGGATAGTGGCAATGATGCAATAAATACTAATGCTAGTGTTGACTCAAATTTGCGATCGTAGTTTTTCATCATCGTTACTCGGCAGTATTAATTTCATCATAAAGGGATTAATTAGGATAAATAAATGACATTACAACAATGGGCACTCTCATTCAAAGGGCGGATTGGTCGAAAACCATTTTGGTTTGGTATCGTTATTTGGTTTTTATTAATGCTGATGACATTTAGTTTGCAAACCTTTTTCTTATTTTCTCCTTATATTCTCCTGTTATTAGTCATATTATTGCTCTATCCATTGGCAGCAATTTTTACCAAACGTCTACATGATCGTGATAAATCTGGTGGTTGGTTGTTGTTATTATTGTTGGCTTTTTTACTATTTTCTATTGATGTTAGTTTATTAACGCCTTTTTGGCAGTGGGGTATTGGACGATTTCTACCTTTATTTATTGTTACCATATTATTTTTAGATTGTGGTAGTTTTAAAGGTTTCGATAAAGCAAATCGTTATGGTAAAAAAACTGAGCAAGTTGACTATCTCAACTGATTAATATTTGTTTACCCTTTGCTTACCAGTATTGTTCACTGGTGATTTGTCCTGCTTTACGGCGTAAGTGTTTATCCATACCTCTTTGTGTTTTTAGTAGCTGTTGGGTATCTTTAACCATTTGTGGATTACCACAAAGCATAACATGGCTAGTTAAGGGATCAATTTTTGCCTTTACTGCCTGTTCTAGCTGTCTGCTCTCAATTAGCGCTGGAATACGACCAGTCAATGAACCAGTTTGGTTTTCTCGGCTGACAATGGTTTGGATCTTCAATTTTCCCTGATATTTTCTCTCCAGGGTTTGCATTAATGCTAAGTAACTCAGATCTTCAGCGTAGCGTACCGCATGTACCAAGATCATTTGATTAAAGCGCGCTAAATTTTCGCCTGATTGTAAAATAGATAAGTAAGGTCCGATTGCGGTACCTGTCGATAGCATCCAAAGCGTTTCACAATCAGGCAGTTCTTCTAATACAAAAAAACCTGCCGCCTCTTCAGTGATATAGATAGGATCACCGGGTTTTAATGCTTCGAGGTGGGGACTGAGTTTTCCTTCTGGTACGGTGACGAGATAGAATTCTAATTGATTATCAAAGGGGGCATTAACATAGGAATAGGCACGTTGGATACGTTGGCCATTGATTTCCAGGGCAAGTTTAGCAAATTGTCCAGCTATAAACGGTTTAATTGGCGCTTCGAGGATCAAACTAAATAATGAGTCTGTCCATTTGTGGTTTTTAATAATTTTTCCTGTTACCCAATTTGCCATACTACTGGCCTCCCAATGTGTCAAATAAAGCGTTAATGTTTGGTCATAGTATGTCAAATTTAGCCAAAACCATTATCGATAATGTGTTTTAACTATTTAATTAAATTATGTCTCTTTCATTATGATATAAAATTGTACAGTTATCTTTACAAAATAAGTCAATGGGATTCGGCAAGGTGGGTAAATAATTTAATCGCTTAACTCGAATTTTTTTTTAAATTTGTTAGATTAATTGATATTAACGTATAAATTTGCTGGGACTGTTTTTCTGTACCCCAAAGATATTATAACCTTTTTTAATCGATTGATTTTTATATAAAATGAGAAAATTAGAACACTTCAATTTGCTATTAATGCTTATTGTTTTAATTGCCGTCGGACAGATGACGCAGACAATTTATGTCCCCGTTATTGCAGAAATTGCTGCCTATTTTGCTGAACCTGATGGTGCGGTACAAAGTGTAATGGGCGCTTATCTGTTATTTTATGGTTTTTCGCAACTATTTTATGGGCCTATTTCCGATCACATTGGTCGTCGCCCTGTTATTTTAGTCGGCTTAATTATTTATTTGATCGCCACGATAATAGCAATTTTCTCGCCTTCATTGCAGATCTTGATTATCGCAAGTGCGCTGCAAGGCTTAGGTGTCGGCGTTGCTGGCGTAATGGCAAGAACTATGCCGCGTGATCTCTATACTGGAACAGCCTTGCGTTATGCGAATAGCATATTGAATATGGGAATATTAGTGAGTCCTTTATTGGCACCTATGATTGGCGGAGTGATCGCCTATTTTTTAGGCTGGCATGCAACTTATATTTTCCTGTTTTTGTTAGGTGCTTTTGTCTTGATCAGTATGTGGAAATGGTTGCCTGAAACGTGTCCACCAGCTTCTGAAAAAAGAAATATGCTTTCTGCTTATTATTCGTTGTTATCAAATCCTACCTTTGATGCTTACTTGTTAATATTGGTTGGTGGATTGGCTGGTGTTGTGGTATTTGAATCAAGTAGCGGCGTATTATTGGGAGGCGTATTAGGTTTAAATAGTATTACCGTCAGTATTCTATTTATCTTGCCTATTCCTGCGGCATTTTTAGGTGCTTGGTATGCCGGACGTGAAGGACGAACTTTTTATCAGTTAATGTGGCAAGCAGTATTATGCTGTGTTTCTGCGGCTATTATCATGTGGTTACCGGGTTGGTTTGGATTTATGAATGTGTGGTCATTGCTGATCCCTGCCGGACTTTTTTTCTTTGGCGCAGGTATGTTATTTCCATTAGCAACCACTGGAGCAATGGAGCCTTTTCCTTATTTAGCGGGGGCCGCCGGTGCATTGGTTGGTGGTTTACAAAATGTGGGTTCTGGTGTGGCGGCTTGGTTATCGGCACATTTACCCCAAACTGGACAATTCAGTTTGGGGATGATGATGTTTGCTATGTCTATCCTTATTTTATTATGTTGGTTGCCTCTGGCATATAAAATGGATAAAAAATAAATACCCATTCAATAAATGTATTTTGATAATAAAATTAGTGGAATATGGCTTCTGTTACACAATGACAATATGATTTTGGTTGGTGAGAAACGCGCTCTTCAAGCAATGTAGCGCTAATTGTTCCTTCTTTACTTTGGGAAAAGCGCTGATCTGTCAGTAATTCAGCTAATATGGATCTATCTTTTTCTGCTGTATCCATTGTTTTTACTGCTTTGTTTTCTCGGTTATCAGAGGCTTGTTGTTTAATTGAGGCAGTGATTGTCATCTGTTCCTGATAATTGGTAATATCTGCCAGCTCTGTTTCACTATTTTCGCCGTTATAAAGAATATGCTCTTCAATATCTAAAATGGAATGATTGGGATTGAATAATTGGATTGGGATGAAAGTGTCAGCTGGTTTTGCCACAGTGGCTGTTTGATCGGTAGTTAACTGTAAGGGTTTAGGTAGCCAATCGCGAGGGTAACTTTCTGATGGATTAACTGGCATTGCAATGAGATTTTCTTTTGGTATTGGCTGGTAGTTTTTTTCTCCTTCAGGAAGCCAGGTTAATTCTATAGTATCCCAATATTGATCACCAACGGTGTGACTATTGGTGCTCCAGAACAGCCAAATGGGATAATGTTTGCCAGCTTCTAGATAGATTTTTTGGAAATCTCGGTAGTCGAGTGTATGAGTTCGATTTTTGTCTTGGATATAAACCCGCCCTATATCATCTGCTTTAAATCTTAAATAATAATGCTTGGTTTCAGTTGGCGCCAAAAAGCCAGAAAAAAGCCACAATGTGGGTTTTAGATGTTTGCCATTTAACACGTTAGACTTAAAATCGGCATCAAATTGGCCAAATTTTCTTTTTCCCAACCAATACTTAGGTGAGTCTGCTTGCCACTGTTTGGCATAAAGAGGAGCCTTCTCTAACCAATTTTTTTCATTTAGTAGTTTATCAAATTGGGGTTGCGTTAGACTTTTATTACCTAAATCTAGCTGACTGAGATCATAAATACTTAAATTTAATCCACCATGTTGCGATCGATCTGGAATCTGATAGTGATGTTTAAAAGTTTGGTTTAATCCTGATGGATAAGTTATGGTTGCGGTAATGGTTGTTGCCCCATGACCAATTAATTGACCCTGATGATTAATAACTTCCGGATTAGAGGAATGCCAGTTAATAGTCCCATGTTGAAAAGATTCAGGCAATGTTAATGATTCTGTTGCAATGGTTTTTGTCTGTTGATGACGGGTATTAAAAAGGGATGAATAAACAATATCTTCCCGAGGAAGTGTGAGCGGAAAAATTTGCTTTTTAAGTACTCTTCCTTCAAACCATTCGGCTTTTAATGCGCTGGCCGGACGATATTGTGTCACTTTTACTTTATCATTCTCATCAATTAACTTATCCCCTGCTGTGATTGACCAGTTAATTGCTCTACCTTGCCAGTAGTTAATTAAACGCAATGGGTGTGAAATGCTAAATTCACTACGATGATCAAATAGAGTATTAGCAAGCGCTTCAGGGTTAGTATAACGATAAACAGCACGATCACTTAATTGGCCTGAGGGAGCTTCAAGGATCTCAAAACGCACCAGCTCCCCTTTATTGGCAATATGTAAGCTTAGCGATTGTACTGAAGTTGCCGGTATTTGCAGTAACTCAGTCAATAATCCTTGCTCTGTGGCGTAAGTCACTTTAATTGCATAGGGAAAATTTTGCTGTAATGGACGCCCTTTTTTAGTCAGAAAATTGTGATAGGGCTGAGGCAGGTTGCCCTGGGTTGTAAAAACCGTTAGCTGATTCTGTGGATGCGGCTCTGTATTCAGTTTCAGTGTTTTTCCATTCTGTTGTACCAGATGACCGGTAATCCAATAAACGGGTTGATTATGCTGATAAGCAACGTTTTCTTCACTGACTTTATAGCTTATATGATTATCCTGTGTCACTGTAACCCATCGCTGAAGAGTGTCGTCCCATACTTGATAGTAACCTTCCCCGGCAAAACCACCATCTTCACTATCTTCACCACTGATCTGATTGGGATACCATTGATATTGCTGTTTGACAAATTGATAATTTTTCAAAGTATTATAATCAGAAAAGGCGGCAAACACCTGCCCAGGTAATCGTGAACCTAAACTAGTGTTCATTGGATCAGTATTAGGATAGGGATTATGGTTTTTATCAATCGAAAAGTTTGGCAAATATTGTTGAGTGACTTGATTATAACCCCAACTTGCTTGGTAACCTGATTTATAGGGGTAGTTAGGATCATCTATGCTATGGGGAAGAGCCAACGCGTGGCCTATTTCATGAATGAAAACACCAGCGCTCGCACTACCACCACCTTGTTGACCACCGCCTAACCCACCATAGGGATCGGGGAAGAAAGCAACATAGCTTATTTCATTATTACCAACATTAGCTCGCCGTAAACGATTAGCTAAATTATAGCTGGTTGAAATAGCGCCTTTAAATCCGCCATTACCTGCATGAGGATCACTGCCTGGCTCGCTTTTATTGCCGGTATAAACGGCATAAAATCCATCCTTAAAAGAGGCAAATTGGTCAAAAGGGACACTAGGATAGGAATAAAGAGTTAATTGTTTGATGGGTAGTCGGGCGACTATATCATTTCCCCATTGATCAATCTGGTCATTAATAGTCCAGTCATTGTCAGTATGGTGTGCTATGCGCATGATACGCAGAGGTAAATTTAGATCAGCCCCAACTTTAGGTTCAAATGCAAACGTTTCTTCTTGGTAATGAGGTAAAGCAAGGGGTTGGCCATTAGCTGTCAGAGTAATCGAAATTCCTGGTTTTATCCATTCTTCTTTGAGTGGTGCAATATAGCTGTCCTGATCATTATGACCCCTTAAGGTAACAAGATTATCCTGACTGGGTAAATCAAGCGATGTGGGTAGCTTTTTATCACCGGTTAATAGGACACGGCCTAATTCGTGACCGTCAGCGCCATGAACGATAACGCTAAAATCTGGTGCCGGTGCGCCAGACGCGCTACTGGCATTAAGTTTAATTAATGCCCAACGATTTTGGATCAACTGCAAATAAGGATCTTGAGGACGAAGAACATGGGTTTGAGCAATAAAAACATCATGTAGCTTAAAATCAGCAGGGATAGGCTGGTGATTAGCGATAGGTTCCTGATAATCAGGTGTTTTTAGTGTGAAGGTTTTTACGGTTGGAAAAAAAGGAATGGGGGCCTGATCGTGTTGCAAAATGACAGCAATAGGATGGCTGGTATTACCCTCTTTACCCACGGCCTGAAGATGAAATTGATCATATCCCTGAAAACTCTCATCGTCAGTTGGCTGATATTCCCATTGTCCTGTTGTGCTATCTATTTGTGCTGTGCCGAAATGAGGCGCTGCCAGTAATTGCCATAACCACTCTTCATTAACCATTGATTGTGGCAGTTGACCACGGATAATGCCAAGTTTAGCCTGGGTATGACGGCTATTAGGTGTGACAATATCTGCCATCTTTATTAACTGATCATAGCTACGATGGGTTTGTAATACAAAGTTGGTTATCTGACGGCCTTGACGATCACTGATTGCCAGATATTGACCGTTACTGTTCCATTGGATCTGGATGTCATCACTCGCCATAAGTTTGTTGAGTTTGTTTTTTAATATTTCTGCCAACTGTTGATTATCAAATTCAGGAGGGAGTTCTAAGTTAATATCGGTGTAGAAAAGAGAGTCATTTTCCTCTGTTCCATTTATAGTAAAAGAAAAATGGGTTATTCGATGGCGTTGTGTAGCATCGTAAAAAAGGTGATAATTTGCGTGGCCAGAGGGTAATAGCTTTTCCGATAAAATAATTGGCGTGATAGCGGCGGTTTTACCTAATACTAACGTTTCAATGGTTCGTTGTTGTGGATCGCTAATGATCAACTGGCGATTATGGTAAGTCACTTGCACACCCATGTCTTCAGGTAAATGACGATTGATATGCTTCTCCATAGCAGCAGCAAGTGTGGTACCTGAAGTAATATTTTCTAATGGCATATAGGCAAGATCTAATATTAGATTACCAAAATTGTCTCGCATACGGATAGAAAAGACCTTGGCTTGTCTGGCCACTTGATCGGTAAAATTGAGCATTTGATAAGCAAAAATCATTTTTTGTTGGCCAAAATGCCACTTTTGGTTAGTAAAATTATTTGATGATATTAAAGGTACCCTTGCTGAAAAGGACGGAGACTCCCTTTTTTTGCGACTGTTAACCTGATCTTGCTGGTAGTTCAGTGCAGTTAAAGTGAATTCTTTATGCCATAAGGGAGCTTCTGTTTGACCATAAACTGTTATTTCGACCGGAATAGGTAGATTTGTTTCGTCTGTAACCGGAAGATTTAATTGCCAATTGCCTTGTTCATCATATTTAGCATTATAATATTGATTGCCATATTTGATCTGAATAAAAACCAAATTAGTTTGGGTGTTTATAGTTAGTGATCCAGCGGTGAATATTTCACTTTCTAATGTACTGGAAGTCATATTTTTACATTGAGTGGGATTGTTATTAAATTTTTCAAATGAAGTCTGACTGAGTGAAATATTACCAGACAAATTTATATATTGATTTTTTTTTTGTAATAATAAGTTTTTTATATTTACATGTAATTGACTATGGTTTTTTGAAGTAATAAAAGGATTGTTATTCATAATTTATTTTATTGTGTTATTTAATTAATAATCAATCTAATACATCGAAAAATTAATATTCGATGAGATATTCTCAGGCAAAATTATAATTGAAAGACTAATAGATTTATTTTTTCATGATAAACACCCTATATAAATAAAATAATGACAGCTTATTATTTTTTTATATTATAGGCATAAAAGTGACAATTAAAATAACTTGTTTTTTCTAATCTTAGTCAGAAATTATATAGTTTATTCTTTATTTATTATTAGTATCGAATTGATAATATTTTTATATAAAATAGCAGTAATAATTTACTGCTATTTTATTATTTATCGTTCTTAATTGGAATTATGTGTGTTCTTCCCATTCCTTAGCACGAGAAACGGCTTTTTTCCAACCGCTATATTTATAGTTACGTTCAGTGGTTTCAATTCCAGGGGTGAACGTTTTTTCAATCCGCATCTTTTCTTTAACTTCATCCAAATCTTGCCAAAAACCGACCGCCAGTCCAGCAAGTAAAGCGGCACCTAATGCAGTACTTTCACGAATAATCGGACGCTCTACATATGCACCTAGGATGTCAGATTGGAACTGCATTAAGAAATTATTGGCGACAGCACCACCATCAACGCGTAATGAACTCAGGCGTGTGTCAGCATCTTTCTGCATTGCTTCAAGGACATCACGAGTTTGGTAGGCAATAGATTCTAATGTTGCACGAATAATATGGTTACGATTGACACCGCGAGTTAAACCAAAAATCGCACCGCGGGCGTAGGGATCCCAATAAGGTGCGCCTAAACCAGTTAGCGCAGGAACAACATAAACACCGTTATTATTTTTGACTTTATTAGCAAAATATTCAGAGTCGTTAGCGTCATCAATCAATTTCAATTCATCACGCAACCACTGTATTGAGGCACCTGCCATGAATACCGCACCTTCTAGCGCATAGTTCACTTCACCATGTGGCCCACAAGCAATGGTAGTCAGTAAGCCATGGTCGGAAATTTTAGCCTTTTTGCCGGTATTCATTAATAGGAAGCAGCCAGTTCCATAGGTGTTTTTAGCCATGCCCGGTTGGACACACAGCTGGCCATAGAGAGCAGCTTGTTGATCACCAGCCATTCCAGCTATTGGTATACGAGTTCCCCCTTTACCACCAATGTTAGTTTGCCCATAAACTTCTGATGATGGACGTACTGTTGGTAGTATGGCGCGTGGGATATTAAAGGCATCGAGGATTTTTTGATCCCATTCCAGCTTATGAATGTTAAATAACATAGTGCGAGATGCATTAGTATAATCCGTAATATGGACACGCCCCTGCGTCATTTTCCATACTAGCCAAGTATCGATAGTGCCAAAGAGTAACTCACCATTTTTTGCTCGTTCATAGGCTCCATCAACATTCTCCAAGATCCATTTAAGTTTGGTACCGGAGAAATAGGGGTCAACAACCAGACCCGTATTTTTACGAATATATTTCTCTAGCTCTGGGTTATCCCGCTTTAGTTCGGTACAGAAATCAGCAGTACGACGGCACTGCCAAACAATTGCATTATAAATGGGTTTGCCGGTTTCTTTCTCCCAAACAATGGTGGTTTCTCGTTGATTAGTTATGCCAATACCGGCGATTTCATCACTGCGGATATCAGAAATTGCTAATGCTTCAGCTAAAGTAGCACTTTGCGTTGCCCATATTTTTATTGGATCATGTTCTACCCAACCTGGTTTTGGATAAATTTGAGGAAATTCACGCTGAGAAATATTAATAATATTAGCATCATGATCAAAGATAATGGTGCGTGAACTCGTAGTACCTTGATCAAGTGCGATAACATATTTTTTTTTTGTTGGTGTTTCTGTTGTCATGATAATTGTCCAATTTACTTCATTATATATTTTGGATTATTTTTGCGTTTATTTTTTGTTTTGATTTGTCATAGCAGGTAAATGGTAGCCAATCAGTTTGCGATAAGCAAAAGCACCGATAATAGCGCCAACAAAAGGTGCTGTTAAAGGAATCACAAAATAAGGGAAGCTGCGTCCACCGGTTAAGGCAATATCACCCCAACCAGCGAGATAAGCCACTAATTTGGGACCAAAATCACGAGCAGGATTTAATGCAAAGCCGGTTAGTGGACCAAATGAACCACCAATAACCGCAATTAGGATACCAATAAGTAGCGGTGCTAATGGGCCACGAGGTATGCCATTGTTATCATCAGTTAAACTTAATATCATACAAACCAAAATAATAGCAATAACAACTTCAACTACAAACGCTTGTAGGACGCTAATTTGCCCTGCTGGATAAGTAGAAAAAACGCCCGCAGTGAATAAGCTTTCTTGTGAACCCCGAACTATTTGGTGTAATTTTTCATAATCTAGAAATAGTTCGAAGTACAACCCATAAACGAGAGCGGCCGCGATAAAACCTCCCAACATTTGTGCAATAATATAAGGTAGTACTTTTTTTCTATCAAAATGGGCAAATAACCAAAAAGTAATGGTAATAGCCGGATTTAAGTGCGCTCCTGAAATACCTGCTGTAAGGTAAACGGCCAGAGCCACGCCAAACCCCCAAATAAGACTAATTTCCCATAAACCTAGTTGTGCGCCTGCAATACGCGTAGCAGCAACACAACCCAAACCAAAGAATACAAGTAATGCGGTACCTAAAAATTCAGAGATACATTGACCTGTAAGCGTAGGTGAAGTAATTTTACTCATATGTTTATCCTGCAAAAAGTATGAATACTAGGCAATAAAATTTGTCTTCCTTTATTATTTCCTGAGAAAGCTCTGAATGAATTTATCGTTAAATGAACGTAAACGGAAATAAAGGGATCAAATATTGTTGGATCACGTCAAAAAATTGATCGAAATCGCTCTGATAAAGTGATCGAACTGACATTCTACTTGATGTATTTTTTTGCAATTGGTTGGATAAATAGAAATAATTAAGGTTAGATCGGCATTTATCGAGAGCTTTCAACTAGACAGGCGTAAGAAGGCTACTTACAATCGTAGCATTGCTAAAAAAGGGGACGAAAGAATGTCATTTGAAGTTTTTGAAAAATTAGAAGCTAAAGTTCAACAAGCTCTAGAAACCATTGAGCTTTTACAGATGGAAGTTAATGAACTTAAAGAGAAAAATAATAATTTGTATCAAGAAGTCGCGAATGCTAAAGAACAACATGGAACATTAGCTCATGAAAATGAGAATTTAAAACAAGAACAGCATGCCTGGCAAGAGCGTTTACGCGGTCTATTAGGTCGAATGGAAGATGTTCAGTAATCGTCCAACATTTTATTGTATTAGAAAAAAATAACAATTAGGGCAAAATTTGTTGCCCTTATTGTTACTTAATCGATAGATATTGAACAATTCAACGATGTTTGCTCTCAACTAAAAGGTATTAATCTTCAATATCTTGATCGTTATTTGGCCCATCGTCTAAAAGTAATGGATGCTCGGAGAGGATAATGCCGGTATTATCTGCATACAAATAATCTTCTGTAAAGAATGTAACGCCACCAAAATTGACGCGAACATCACTTTCTCCGGTACCGTCACTGGTACAACCTACAGGGATGGCAGCAATTGCTTGAATACCAATATCTAATTCTGCTAATTCATCAACCTGACGTACTGCGCCGTAAATGACAATGCCTTCCCATTGATTTTTCATGGCAAATTTTGCCAATTCAGCATCAATTAACGCCTTACGTACGGAGCCTCCACCATCAACTAATAGGATCCGACCCTCCCCCGGTTCTTCTAGTAAATCGTAGATGAGGCCATTGTCTTCAAAACATTTGACTGTCACGATTTGACCACTAAATGAAGTACGCCCGCCAAAGTTAGAGAATAAAGGTTCTACCACATTGACCTCTTCTTGGTAGATATCACACAGCTCGGAAGTATCATATTTCATAGGATTTCGGTCTATTTAAGTACACGGGAAATTCAGTATATCTCTATCTGGTTGTTTTTTGCAAAAACATAGCTCATAAAAACACTGAGAAAAATCAAAATGACAATAATTAATTTAAAATAAGTCCAACAGAAAATAGAATATTGGTCAGTAACGCCGCTTTTACCATATTTTCCAATAAAGGTTTCATACCCTCAGCGGTGGTATCATGAATAACTTTCTTTATATGCTTTAATAACATCGGCATAGCGAGCAAGAATAACCAACCCGTCCAGTGATGAAGATATAGCAAGCTAAAGAGTATTAAACAGAAAATTGCAATTAAGATGAGTGCCGCGTGATACTGTCGGGCGCCTTTGGCGCCTAATCTAACAGCTAAAGTATTTTTACCAGCTTTAATATCATTTTCTATATCGCGCATATTGTTAACATTGAGTACTGCTACTGACAGTAATCCACAAGCGGTTGCTGGCAATAATGTCATCAAATTAAAGTGGTTAGTATGTAGATAATAAGTTCCAATTACACTCAACCAACCAAAAAAGATCAGCACTGAAACGTCGCCCAGTCCCAGATATCCATAAGGTTTTTTACCTACTGTATAGGTAATGGCGGCTGTTATAGCGATAACGCCAAGTATCAGAAAGCCAACAATATCCTTTGGCGTTTTACCAGCGACTATGATCAGAGTTAAGCCAAATAGACAACAAAAAAAGATAGTTATTTTTAGGGCAACTTTCATTTCTGCTAGGCTAATAATGCCTTTTTGTATACCTCGTAATGGCCCTAATCGTTGCTCGGTATCGCTGCCTTTAACAGCATCACCATAATCATTCGCCAAATTAGATAGAATTTGTAGTGCAGCAGCAGTGAGTAGAGCTAATAATGCAATTGAGAGTGTAAAAGCACCATACCAATAAGCTAATGCAGAACCCGTTATAATCGGTGCAATACCCAAGGGAAGTGTTTTCGGACGTAAGCTTTCCAGCCACGCCTGCATCTGTATAGGGTTTCTTGATGTGATTAAATTCATGTAATTAATCCACAAGTTTGTTGTTATAAAAATAATGGGAGGCTTAGCCCCCCATGCAAGATTATCATCAGCAAAGTTAACGATACCAGATTATAAAATAAATCGACTCAGATCTTCATCAGCAACTAGCTCATCTAGATGCTTAGCCACGTAATCAGCGTCAATTTTAATGTCTTGACCATTGCGCTCACTGGCATCGAAAGAGATATCTTCCATCAATCGCTCAAGAACGGTATGTAATCGACGAGCACCAATATTTTCTGTTTTTTCATTGACTTGCCATGCTGCTTGAGCAATTTTACCAATACCTTCTGGTGTAAATTCAATGTTTAAACCCTCGGTTGCCATCAATGCTTTATATTGTATAGTTAAAGACGCATTTGGTTCAGTTAAAATACGGTTAAAGTCTTCTGCCGTCAACGCTTGTAGTTCAACTCTGATCGGTAATCGGCCTTGCAGCTCCGGGATCAAATCAGATGGACTTGCAACCTGAAATGCGCCAGAAGCGATAAATAAAATGTGGTCAGTCTTCACCATACCATGTTTAGTAGAAACAGTGCAGCCTTCAACTAAAGGTAACAAATCGCGTTGTACCCCTTCTCGAGAGACATCTGGGCCAGAAGTTTCTCCACGTTTGCAAATTTTGTCGATTTCGTCGATAAAAACAATGCCGTGTTGTTCAACCGCATCAATTGCTTGCTGTTTTAGTTCTTCTGGATTAACCAATTTTGCAGCTTCTTCTTCTATTAATATTTTGAAGGCTTCTTTGATTTTCATCTTACGGGGTTTATGTTTTTGCCCGGCCAGATTTTGAAACATAGATTGCAACTGACTGGTCATTTCTTCCATGCCCGGAGGCGCCATAATTTCAACGCCTACTGGTGAAGTAGCAACTTCAATTTCAATTTCTTTATCGTCTAGCTCACCTTCTCTTAGTTTTTTGCGGAAAGATTGACGTGCGGTAGAGGGTTCTACATGGGGATCGGGTTGTCCCCAATTATTTTTAGCAGGTGGCAATAAAACATCAAGAATACGTTCTTCGGCCAGTTCCTCGGCACGGTAACGATTCTTTTCGATAGACTGCAGGCGTACCATTTTGACAGCAGCGTCAGTCAAATCACGAATAATAGAATCAACCTCTTTACCTACATAACCGACTTCAGTAAATTTTGTTGCTTCGACCTTAATAAAGGGAGCGTTTGCCAGTTTTGCTAAACGACGAGCAATTTCCGTTTTACCAACCCCGGTTGGACCAATCATCAAAATATTTTTCGGCGTTACTTCTTGGCGCAATGCTTCATCAAGTTGCATACGACGCCAACGATTACGTAGCGCAATAGCGACAGAACGTTTTGCTTTGTCTTGACCAATAATATGATTGTCCAATTCATTGACAATTTCACGAGGCGTCATTTCAGACATGTTTAAATCCTTAAGATTTTGAAGAGAGTTCTTCAAAGTTAAAATTATGGTTGGTATAAATACAGATATCACTCGCTATATTTAACGCTTTTTCTGTAATATCACGTGCGCTCATTTCTGTATTTTCTAACAGGGCACGCGCAGCGGCTTGTGCATAGGCACCACCAGAACCAATGGCGATCAAATCATTTTCTGGTTGAATAACATCTCCATTACCTGTAATGATTAATGAGCTGTTTTCATCTGCAACAGCTAAAAGCGCTTCAAGTTTTCTCAGCATACGATCAGTACGCCAATCTTTAGCCAGTTCAACAGCGGCTTTGGTTAGATGTCCTTGGTGAAGTTCTAGTTTTCGTTCAAAAAGTTCAAACAGTGTAAATGCATCAGCAGTACCGCCCGCAAAGCCCGCGATAACTTTATCATTATAAAGGCGGCGCACTTTACGGACGTTGCCTTTCATGACGGTATTACCCATCGTCGCCTGTCCATCACCACCAATTACAACTTGGCCATTACGGCGAACACTTACGATTGTAGTCATGAGTCAGCCCTTGGTTATTTTATTAGGGGAGTATGTAAACATACTTTTTAATTTTTTTATTACATAAAAAGTCTGTATTTACGCTATTAGGAATGTAAATGGGGGATAATAATCATTTTTCAACCCTTACTTGTACGAAGTATACAGCCGGATACGCCGACAGATTTAGCTCGGTCACGCATTTTTTCTGCTGTTTCTTTGTTGTAAGGCCCAAGTACGACACGATGCCAGCCATCAATCGAACTAATTCTACTTTCTAAACCTGAGAATGCCAGATTGGCTTTAATCGATTCTGCTTGCTCCAGGTTTTTAAATGAACCGCATTGTACCACTATTTTTTGTTGGCTTTCCGTTGGTTTTTGTGTCTGTGGTATGGGTTTTAAGCTCGCAGGTGATTCTATTGGCGGGCCATTAATGATGACGCGTGAGCGGGGAACATTATCATTATTAGGCACTTCGGATAGATTAGTGACAGGATTGCGTCTATCCGCATCAATTTGCTCCAGAAGTTGACGTTGCTCATTGGTTAACTCAGTTGTGTTATTGATATTTGATTTGTTTGATTGGTTAAAGTTTGGCAGATCAGTGCCCCGCTTTTCCAGCTCTTTTATGTAACGCCAACGTTCTTCTGGCTTAGGCGGTAGACTGCTAACGGGCTGATTGGTGTTAGGTGAGATTGTTCTGTTAAGCACAGGAACGCGTTTATTTTGCGTAATGAAATATAAGCCACCAATAAAGATAACGACGATGGCAATAGCGACAGCAAGGGTTGTTTTCGGCAATCCTTGATTTGATTTTTTCTTGCCTGAATGTTTATTTTTACGGGACGTTGTGCGTCCTCGTCTTACGTAATCTTTCTGTGCCACTTTTCAATTCGCTGATTAATAAAAAAGTTACATTAATTCGTTATAGGTTACTTAACCTAATTACTTTTGACTAGTCTTTCGGTGGACAAACACTATCACGGATAATTAAATGACAGTCTAGCAATTTTGCATTTTTATCTATTCCATGGCCTTGCATTTTCGCTAAAAGTAGTAACATTGCTTGGCGACCAATTTCAAAGCGAGGTTGCTCGATTGTGGTGAGAGCGGGTTCGCTATATTGTGC
This sequence comes from Arsenophonus sp. aPb, assembly GCF_029873475.1. Lineage (NCBI taxonomy): Bacteria > Pseudomonadati > Pseudomonadota > Gammaproteobacteria > Enterobacterales > Morganellaceae > Arsenophonus > Arsenophonus sp. aPb. The sequence continues at coordinate 3,130,247 of NZ_CP123499.1, read as the reverse complement.
AAAGTTGAGATTGCCAAATCCAATAATAGATAAATCTCTTGGTAATTTTAGCCCCATACGCTTGGACTGCCATATTGCACCGATAGCCATAATATCATTATGGCAAAAAATTGCGCTAGGTGGCTTAGGTAATGCAAAAAGTTTTTTTATGCCTCCGGCTCCACCTTGGTAACTAAAATCACTGTTAATAATATATTCTGGTCGCACCTTATTACCTGCCCGCTGTATCGCTTGCATGTAACCTTGCAAACGATATTGGCAAGACCGAAAGGTTTCTGGGCCTGTTATGCAAGCAATATATTTATGCCCCAGTTTTTGTAAATAGTTAATTGCGTTAAAAGAGTAAGTTAGATTATCAATATTTATAGTAGCAAGTTTGAATTCAGGTACAAATTCATTTGCAACAACTATTGGAGGAAAATCTTTCGGTTTTCTATTAGTGAGGTAAAACGGAATATCAGCATTGAGTAACACGATGCCATCAATTTGTTGGCTAATAAATATATCAATAAGTGTGTGTTGTTGTTTTTGATAATGTTTACAATTACCAATGAGTACCATATATCCTTGTTCAGCAGCCACTTGCTCAATGCCACTAATAATATCAGGACAAATAGGATTGGTAATATCGGGTATAGCGACAAAAATGGTTTTAGGTTTGCTTGATTTTATATTTTTTGTCAGGAAATAGGCATCATAACCTGTTTTCGAGGCAGCTTGTTCAACTTTCTGGCGCGTCATGACAGAAACTTGATCTGGCTTAGTGAATGCTCGTGAAACTGTTGCAGTAGACACGCCGGCTGCATTAGCAACATCTTTCATCGTTGCGTTGTGGTAATTTATCTTTTGTTCCATAGCCCCACCTCGCATTCTTAATCGTTAATCGTTAATCGTTAATCGTTAATCGTTAATCGTTAATCGCGTCGATCTAATCTTTGCGTTTACTTATTTTAAGCACGTTAGCCGCCAAATTTTTAAATAAATTTGTCTGAATCGTTTAATTAGATTTATTTATAGAATAGCTTCGCATAAAGCTAATTTTATTTAATTAGATAGGTGTAGATGAGTAATCAAAACGACTAATTTTCGGTTGGATCAACATCAATATTCCATTTTACTTTTCGACTCTCAGGGTAGGCCATAATTTCAGGTAATATATGCGAAAGGAATTGTTGTAAATAGGCGCGCGAAGGATGTTGGAGTAGTAATTGCCAACGGAAACGGCCTGCCCGCTTAGCATGGATCGCAGGTATAGGACCCATTAACCAAAGTTGTGAGTCGCGCATGTTATGTTGTTCTATATATTGACGGAGCTTGTTTAAAAAATTAGGTGCAGACTGGTTATGGTGATCTTCTGAACGGATCATGATATGACTGCTATGCGGAGGCAAAAAAACATCACGTCGTTCCACTAGTGTTTCTGCCGCGAATGCGTTATATCCTTTTTCTAATAATGTCGATAATAATGGATGTTCAGGGTGGTAGGTTTGTAGGATAACTTCGCCATGCTTACCGGCTCGGCCAGCCCGTCCAGCTACTTGGATATAAAGTTGAGCAAATCTTTCCGTTGCCCGATAATCACTGGAAAAAAGTGCACCATCGACATTCAGTAGGGCAACCAGAGTAACATCAGGGAAATGGTGTCCTTTAGCCAACATTTGGGTGCCGATCAAAATCCGAGCACCACCTGTATAGACAGCTGCTAGTTGTTTTTCTAATTCTCCTTTACGCCGAGTGGTATCTCTGTCAATGCGGGTAACCGGTATATCAGGAAACAGCTGGTTAATCGCCTCTTCTAACTGTTCCGTTCCTAAACCGACAGGCAGCAGATGCGTTGAGCCACAGTGTGAGCATTGTATCGGGATTGGCAATTGACTATCACAGTGATGGCAACGTAGCTGACGTTGATGATGGTGTAGTGTGTAATAATGATCACAACGTGAACACTCGGCAATCCAGCCACAATCATGGCAAATTAATGTTGGTGAGTAGCCGCGACGATTTAAAAATAGCATCACCTGATTATTTGCTGCCAGATGATCTTCAATACGCTGAATTAATGGTCTTGACATACCATACTTTAATGGCTGGCCTTTTAAATCGAGTAAATGTTGACTTGCCGGTTTAGCGTTTCCAGCGCGTTGGGTTAGATCTAGGCGGTGATATTTTCCTTGCTCAATATTATAGAGACTTTCTAACGAGGGTGTTGCTGTGCCCATAATAATTGGAATGTTCTCTTTTTTGGCACGCAAAACAGCCAGATCACGGGCATGATAACGCCATCCGTCTTGTTGTTTGTAAGAGTTATCGTGCTCTTCATCAATAATGATCAAGCCCAGATTGGCAAAAGCAGTGAATAATGCGGAGCGCGTACCAATCACGATCGCACTGTGTCCTTTTTGTGCACGCAACCAGACTGCCAATCGCTCACTATCATTTAATGCGGAATGTAGCACATCTACGGGAGCATTAAATCGCTCACTAAATCGTTGAATAGTCTGGGGAGTAAGACTAATTTCGGGAACCAGGACTAATGCTTGTTTACCTTGAGCTAAAATATTTTCAATGACACTGAGATAGACTTCTGTTTTACCAGAACCCGTGATCCCCACTAATAACCAAGGCGTAAATGTTGGCTGAGAACTTATTGCCCCTACCGCTGTTGATTGTTCTAGGTTGAGTTTTGGTTTTTCACCACCGATGTGAAAATCAGCATGCCAACTGTCTATTTTTGGTTTGATGGCTACTAGTTGAATTAAGTTTCTTTTTTTTAGTGCTTGTAGCGCATTCTCACTCAATTCATATTCTACTATCTGGTGCCGATATAGGGGCTGCTGCTGTAGTAATGCGAGTGCCTGTTGCTGTTTTGGTGCTCGTTTAAGCTGGTTTAGGGCAAAAATTTTACCTTGCTGCGTGATTTGCCATTGCCATAGCGGAGAAAATGTTGCTGCTTTGCCTTGCCGTAGTAAAACCGGTAGCGCATGAAATAGTACTTCACCAATCGGGTGATGATAATACTGAGAGGCCCAGAGGAGTAATGACCATAAACTGTCCGAAAAGAGTGATTCTTGATCTAAAACTTGTTCAATGGTTTTTAATTGTTCACAACTGAGTTTACTATTTTGACTATGCGATAGTACAATACCTAAGATAGTACGCTTACCAAAAGGTACCAATACCCGACTACCTTTGATGGGTAAAGGGAGATTGGATTGGTAATCAAAAGCGCGCATCAGCGGAACAGGGAGCGCCACTTGAACAATAGCCATTATTAAGTGTTCCTAATCATTGTCATAGATATTATTTATAAGACATAAAAGATAGAGTATCACATTATTTAAATAGATTTCATTGCGCTATAAGCAGATTTTCTGTATGATCCGCCACCTTTATTAGTAATTTTGATGATTACTAAGCACTATTGTTAATCGATTTGACGTATGGTGTCTAGCGTTAGGGTTAGATAGCGATGCGGCCTAACTAGAGGTTTTCTATGAAAAAAGATATTCATCCTAAATATGAAGAAGTTACTGCGACTTGTTCTTGCGGTAATGTAATGAAAATTAAATCAACTGTTAATCATAATCTGAATTTGGATGTTTGTGGTAAATGCCATCCATTCTATACAGGTAAACAGCGTGATGTGGCTGCCGGCGGCCGTGTTGATCGCTTCAAGCAGCGATTCAATATTCCAGGTATGAAAAAATAATAATGGCTCAATGAAACAAGCCAAAATCATGTTGATAATATAGGAGTAACACTTCGCTTAATATCGGAGTGTTACTGTTATATAAAACCAAAATTATTCAATTAAACCAAAACAGTTTTTACAAAAAGCTTTAATTATTTGATCTTTAAAAATAAGGCAAATAATTAATATTCCCATGTGTCTGGATCAATACCTCTTTGGCGCATAACGACTTTTGCAGCTTCTGGAATTTCATCATCACGCTCTTTGCGTAAATCATCGTCATTTGGTAACGGTTGCCCAGTAAACGCGTGTAAAAATGCTTCACAAAGCAATTCACTATTTGTCGCATGGCGTAAATTATTAATTTGTCTACGAGTGCGTTCGTCTGTCAAGATTTTAAGTACTTTTAATGGGATAGATACTGTGATCTTTTTTACTTGCTCGCTTTTTTTACCATGTTCAGCATAAGGGCTAACATAATCACCATTCCACTCAGCCATGGGATACCTTAAGTTAAGTCAATCAATAGAAGAATTTATTTAGTTGCTGTATAAATATAGCCTTAGTTGGCAAAAATTTGTTTAATAAGTTTCTAATATTCTATCGTTTATTGTCATTTTTTAATATTGATAATTATCCCACTACTTGATTTAAACGTAAAGTATTTTGGATTTCCAGATGTATTAACATCTTGATGTCCATTTGGTTATGTTTGATTAGCTTTCCAATTCTTTTATTGAATGGATATTATGTTAGCTAAATCAACAATGTTAACCATATGTCATTGGTTAAGTGCTATATTAGCAGCGCATTATTTGATGTAAGCTAGCAACTACCAATAAAAATTTATTAAGTTTTTCAGTAGCTATTGAAGATTTAGGTAACGCGTTTCAGCGAGTAGCGAAGAGGTAACTTTTTATCATGAATGCAGTGACAGCAGGAGCAGTAAAATATCACCATCGTCAATTACATAAATTTGGTGGTAGTAGTTTGGCTGATGTGAAATCTTATCAGCGAGTCGCTAATATCATGGCAAATTATAGCCAGCCAGGCGATTTAATGGTGGTATCTGCGGCAGGAACAACAACCAATCAGTTAATTGATTGGCTGAAATTAAGTCAAACTGATCGTGTTTTAGCCAATCAGGTGCGGCAGGAGATACGCCGTTATCAACAGGATCTGATCATTGGGCTATTACCAGGCAAAAAAGGCCAGATATTAAAGTTAGCTTTTTTAGCTGATCTTGATCGCTTAAGCACCTTTGTCGATAAAACAATTCATGATGATATTTATGCAGAAATTGTTGGTCATGGAGAAATTTGGTCTGCACGTTTGATGTCCGCGGTATTGGAAGAATTTGGTTTGCCAAGCCATTGGTTAGATGCACGACTTTTCTTGCGTGCAGAATTTGCTGCTCAACCCCAGGTAGATGAAACCCTCTCACGCCCATTATTACAACAGCTTTTGCAACAATATCCCAATAAACGGTTGGTGGTGACTGGTTTTATTGCACAAAGTAAACAAGGTAAAACGGTATTATTAGGGCGTAATGGTAGTGATTATTCAGCAACCCAAGTAGGGGCGTTGGCGGAGGTTAATAAAGTAACTATTTGGAGTGATGTTGCTGGTGTATACAGTGCTGATCCGCGCAAAGTCAAAGATGCTTGTTTGCTGCCATTATTACGCCTTGATGAAGCCAGCGAATTAGCGCGTTTAGCCGCACCGGTACTTCATACTCGCACGTTACAGCCAATTTCTGTCACTAATATTGATTTACAACTTAGATGTAGTTATCAGCCTGAACAGGGTTCGACAAAAATAGAGCGTGTTTTGGCATCAGGAACGGGCGTCAAAATTGTTACCAGTCATGATGATGTTTGTCTGGTTGAATTAAATCTGGCAAACCCGCAAAATTTTAGTCAAACCTATAAAGAAATCGATTTATTGCTAAAGCGAAGACAATTGCGGCCATTAGCGACTGGCTTACATCCAGATCGAAAATTGATCCAGTTATGTTATACCTCAGAGGTGGCCGCTAGTGCTCTGGCAGTATTGAAGGAGATGGCGGTAGTAGAAGATTTATCGTTACGTGATCAATTTTCTTTGGTTGCCCTTGTCGGGGCCGGTGTGGGTAAAAATCCGCTGCATAGTCATCGTTTCTATCAACAATTAAAAGATCAACCGGTTGAATTTATTTGGCACTCTGAAGAAGAAATAAGTCTGGTAGCTGTTTTACGCGCGACTCAAACATCACATTTAGTGCAGGGATTACACCAGAGCTTATTTCGGGCGGAAAAACGTATTGGCTTAGTTCTGTTTGGTAAAGGTAATATTGGTTCTCGCTGGTTGGAATTGTTTGCCAGCGAGCAAAAAATAATTTCCGCCCGTAGTGATTTCGAATTTATTCTCGCCGGTGTAGTTGATAGTTGCCGTAGCCTGTTAAATTATGAGGGCATCGATCCAAGTAGAGTATTAGCTTTTTTTGATCAGGAAGCCACAATACATCAAGATGAAGCGCTTTTTCTTTGGATGAGAGATCATCCATTTGATGATCTGGTTGTATTAGATATAACAGCCAGTGACCTATTAGCAAAAAATTATCTTGATTTTGCTAGTTATGGTTTTCATCTAATCAGTGCCAATAAGATACCCGGTGCTTTGGCGAGCAACGACTACCGACAGATCCGTGATGCTTTTGCGAAAACAGGCCGATATTGGTTGTATAATGCGACAGTTGGGGCGGGATTACCAATAAATTATACTGTCCGTGATTTAAAAGAGAGTGGTGATAAAATCCTTTCTATTAGTGGTATTTTTTCTGCTACCTTATCTTGGTTATTTTTACAATTTGATGGCACGGTACCGTTTAATCAATTGGTTGAGCAAGCTTGGCAGCAAGGCTTAACCGAGCCAGATCCACGAATTGATCTCTCTGGGCAAGATGTAATGCGTCAATTGATCATTTTGGCACGAGAAGCTGGCTATGAAATTGAACCTGAACAGGTACGGGTCGAGTCATTAGTTCCTGCCGAAGCGGCAACTGGTGATCTGGATGAATTTTTTGAAAATAGTATGATTATTAATGAACAAATGGCACAACGTCTCCAGGCTGCTCAGGAAATGGGCATGGTCTTGCGTTATGTTGCTCGCTTTGATGCCACAAAGAAACGAGCCAAAGTCGGTGTGGAAGCTATTTTACCCGATCATCCCTTGGCAGCCTTGTTACCCGGTGATAATGTTTTTGCCCTTAAAAGTCGTTGGTATCGTGATAATCCATTAGTAATCAGAGGGCCAGGTGCTGGACGTGATGTGACGGCGGGCGCAATTCAGTCTGATCTGAATCGTTTGTCACAATTGCTTTGATCGCCATAATAACGGCATAGCCGTAGTGCTTTCGTATGCACAGATAGCCAACAAAAGCAGAGGCGTCATTACTCTGCTTAGTTGGGTAAGTAGTACTGGACAGTTAATAATATTAGCTAGTCGTCAATCTAATAATCTGCTGGAATTACTCCCTAGCTTGAACTCAAATACGTTTCATAGTGGCAATAAGTCAATTATAAACTTTTATAAAGATGCCATACTTTTTGATATAGGTTTAGGTTTGATGATAAAGCCAATATCCGTTATATCATAAGAGAATGTTATTATTTACGATTATGTTATTAGCATGAAAAAGCTAATTATCTACTGATAAAACTGTTTCAACTTATATAATGCATAAATAAGTTTTAGGCAGTGAAAGTTAGGAGTCTTAATGGATCAACAATATTCAGCGATGCGCAGTAATGTGAGTATGTTAGGTAAGTTATTAGGAGATACAATTAAAGATGCTTTAGGTGAGGATATCTTAGATAAAGTAGAATCTATCCGTAAATTATCAAAATCTTCTCGGGCAGGAAATAAAGCACAACGTCAAGCTTTATTGAAAACATTACAAAATCTCTCTAATGATGAACTGTTGCCTGTCGCCAGGGCATTTAATCAATTTCTTAATCTAGCCAATGTTGCAGAGCAATACTACAGCATTTCTCCTCATGGTGAAGCATCCAGTAATCCTGAGGTATTAGCCAATCTTTTTGCGCGCTTAAAAGAAAAACGATTTACTAATAAGGTGATAACAAAAGCGATCGATGAATTATCGATTGAATTAGTATTAACCGCTCATCCAACAGAAATTGCGCGCCGCACTTTAATTCACAAATTGATTGAAGTGAATAGCTGTCTAGCACAGTTAGATCATGATGATTTAGTGGATTATGAACGTAATAATATTATGCGACGTTTACGTCAATTAATTGCACAGTGCTGGCATACTGATGAAATCCGTAAAAATCGTCCTACGCCGATTGATGAGGCTAAATGGGGGTTTACGGTTGTTGAAAACTCATTATGGGAAGGTGTTCCTGCTTTTTTACGTGAACTTAATGAACAGCTTGAAACGAGTTTGGCGATTAATTTGCCTGTTGACACGAATTTGATCCGCTTCACTTCCTGGATGGGGGGAGATCGTGATGGTAATCCCTTTGTTACCGCCGATGTCACTAGAGAAGCCCTTTTACTGAGTCGCTGGAAAGCAGCTGAACTTTTTTTAGCTGACATTCAAATCTTGGTCTCTGAATTATCGATGTCAGAAGCAACGCCTGAACTCCGACAATTAGCCGGTGGTGATGATATTGATGAGCCTTATCGCCAGATTGCTAAAGGTTTACGTAGTCGTTTACGTAATACACTCGATTATCTGGACAGTTGTATTAAAGGTGAAAAGGTCTTGCCACCTGAAGACTATCTTTATGATAATCAACAACTTTGGCAACCACTTTACACTTGTTATCAATCCCTGATTGCTTGCGGTATGCCAATTATCGCCAATGGACAATTACTGGATACCTTACGCCGCATTCGTTGTTTTGGTTTGCAATTAGTACGGATTGATATCCGGCAGGAAAGTAGCCGCCATACTGATGCATTAGCAGAACTGCTCCATTACCTTGAGTTAGGCGACTATAAAAATTGGTCAGAGGAAGAAAAACAGACTTTTCTATTGGCTGAACTCAGTTCTAAACGGCCACTTTGTCCGAAAAATTGGCAGCCTAGTGCAGAAACACAAGAAGTATTAGCGACTTGCCAGGTGATTGCCGATTCACCGACGGACGCTATAGCCGCTTATGTTATCTCCATGGCAAAAGTACCATCTGATGTATTAGCGGTAAAATTGTTGTTCAAAGAAAGCGGATGTTCATTAAAACTGCCAGTGGTGCCACTATTTGAAACCCTAGATGATTTAAATAATGCTGAAAGCGTAATGCAAAAATTGCTTACCATTCCCTGGTATCGTCAGATTATTGATAATAAACAAATGGTCATGATTGGTTACTCGGACTCAGCCAAAGATGCCGGTGTGATGGCGGCTTCGTGGGCTCAATATTGCGCTCAAGAAGCGCTGATTAAACTTTGTGACAAAGAAAAAGTTAAATTAACTCTATTCCATGGTCGTGGGGGTACCGTTGGACGCGGCGGAGCACCGGCACATTCAGCATTGCTGTCTCAGCCACCCGGTAGTTTAAAAGGCGGATTAAGAGCCACCGAGCAAGGAGAAATGATCCGCTTCAAGTACGGCTTACCACAAGTGACGATGAGTAGTTTATTTATTTATACTAGCGCAATACTGGAAGCGAATTTATTGCCACCACCAGAACCAAAACCCGAATGGCGTGCGGTTATGGAAATATTATCTGATATCTCATGTAATATGTATCGCGATTATGTCTGCCAAAAACCGGATTTTGTTCCCTATTTTCGCGCTGCTACACCAGAGCTTGAATTAGCTAAATTACCACTAGGGTCTAGGCCGACAAAACGTCGTCAGGACGGTGGCGTAGAGACACTGCGGGCGATTCCCTGGATTTTTGCCTGGTCGCAAAATCGCTTAATGTTACCTGCTTGGTTAGGCGCAGGGGCAGCATTGCAGCATGTGATTGATAGTGGTATGAAATCAGTGCTTGATGATATGTGGCATGACTGGCCTTTCTTTAAGACTCGCATTGCGATGTTAGAGATGGTTTTTGCTAAAGCTGATTTATGGTTAGCTGAATATTATGATCAGCGGCTGGTTGAAAAACGGCTTTGGCCATTAGGTAAAGAGCTACGTCAACAGCTGGCGCAAGATATTAACAGTGTACTTGCTATCTCGAAAGATAAAACATTAATGGCGGATCTACCGTGGATTGCAGAATCCGTTGCCTTAAGAAATGTTTATACCGATCCTTTAAATGTCTTACAGGCGGAGTTATTGCATCGTTCTCGACAACAGCAACAACCGGATCCCTATATTGAACAAGCGCTAATGGTGACGATTGCCGGCATTGCTGCTGGTATGCGTAACACCGGCTAAATTTTGTTCAAAATAACCAATTAGCTGCTTTTGCAGCTATTTTTTCAATGGTGAGTTTGCTTACATTATTGAGTATGAAATACTCATTATGCTCATGAAAATAAGCATACTTAATAATGAAAGGAGTTCATTATGCTAAATAATATTAGCAGTTATCAGAGGATAAATGATCTTAATCCATTTATAAAAAAAACAGATAATATAGGTAGTCGATTAAAACAACTAAAATGTAGTGTTATTAATGTGGTTAAAGATATTCGTAACACGATGATTCCGTCAGATTTACAGCTTTCAGCATCAGCCAGATATGATAAAAATTTTGCAACTCTTTGCCACATTATAAAAAGTAATATCGATATTAAAGGTAAAATTGCGACCAATTTTAGTGGTCATGAAAAAACTATTGATTTAACTAAGAGCAGTTATTTAAAGTCAGAAAGAACAGCGGTGCTTTTTAATACTTTACTTGCCGAAATAAAAAATAATTCAGTCCAATTAATTAACTTAAAAAATAATGATTTTGTATTATCTGAAAATATTGAGAAAAATTTTCCAAAGCGATCTATACATTATCTTATCTTTATCAACGATTAAGCCCAGAGAATAGTAATATTTTAAAAGAAAAAATAGTCACTAGTATTTTTTCCCAAAATAATGAAAATTTTAATCTATTAACTGAGGCTATGGAAAAAGTAGTAGAGCCTAAGTTTGTACTATATCTAAATCAGTTACAGCAATCGCAATCTGATCCTTTATTGAAAGATATCTTTATACAAAAAAACCTTGAAAATTTTACTTTGCGCAAAGAAAAACTAGACCAAAGTGAAGATATTAACACTTGTATTAAACCATTTACCGAATTCTATATTTTAGCTAATGATGATGGTAAAAAGAAAATTATTGCTGATGTGAAAAAGTTAATATTGCAGCAAGATGAAGAGTTTAGTCAAATAGCAGAAGATTATTTCATCAATTATTCATGTGAATCGAATAATGGTAACGTTATTGATATTTTCAAAAATACCTGGTGTCATGAAAATTATGATGGCTTTTCTAAAATGAAAATAGCAAATATTTTAACAAGCTAACAATCTGATTGGGTTGATAGCTTAGAAAGTTTTTTAATTAATGGTTTTATTTATCTTAACCAACTTTAGCAAAAAAAAGCCAAATTAGCTGCGTTAGCAGCTATTTTTTGCTATGAGGAATTTGCTTACCTTATTGAGTATGAAATACTCATTATGATCATGGAAACAAGCATACTTACAAGTAAAAGGATTTTGCATGCCAAATATTGGAAATTATCATCAGAGGATTATTAGCGGTGATGTCTTTATAGGAAAAACAGAGAGTGCCAACGATAGATTTGCGGTCAGAAAGAGCTACGATATTATAAAGAAAATGAATGATATTCGTAATACCCTTTTATTCCCTTTTGCAACAGCGAAACGTTCTGAAATTTATAATAAAAATTTTGATAATCTTTGCCATTTTATTAAAGCCAGATTAGATATTGAAAATAAAATTTCTATCAATATTTCTGAAATAGAAAAAAGTATTGATTTAAATAAACCGCGAGATTTTAACTTGGAATCGCCAGCAAGAATGATTGAAACTTTACTTTCCGAAATAGAGGGTAAGGCTAATTATTTGATTGAGTTAAGAAATAATGGTTTCTTGTTGCTTAATAATAATGAAATCAATTTTTCTAAAGCAATGCACACATTTTCCTATCTTTATCATCAGTTAGACCAAGATAAGCAAGCTATTTTGCAAAAAGAAATTGCTGACAAAGTTTTTTTAGGTATGAATTTTAACGAACGTCAATCTGATTTATTAGTTATGGTGTTAACAAATATGGTCACACCCGAATCGATATTATATTCAAATAGTTTGTCTAAGGCGGCTGATAATTTTATTCAATTAAAAAAAGATTCTTTTTATTATTCTCTGCTTCATTTTCCGCTTCATTCTTTTATTAGACAAGAAAAAAACATCATTATTGAACATTGTATTGAGCCATTAGCTGAATTTTATTTTCAAGTGGATAATAAAAAGAAAATTATTGAGGATGTTATTGATATAGTAATAAATAGAGAAAATAAATTTTTAACCAACCACCAGCAGCAAGATATTTATTGTACACTAGAAAGTTATTTTAATAGTTATCAAGCCTACTTTAGTAGCTTAGAACATAATAATTCTATTGATATATTTAACAATGATTGGTGTCAAAAAAGTTACTCTAGACATCTTCTCAAAGAGGAAAATTTATTGTCATTAACGGTTGCAAGAAGGGTCATTTATAATGTAAGAAACGCATTTGCCAACTAACAGAGGAATAATTTTATTCAATCGTATAAAATGCCTTTCAAGTAATAATCTGTCCATTTAGGCGGATTATTTAACTTGATGCAGTTCACATTTATTTCACTCCGCCAATATTATGTGTAAAATAACAGCATATGTGTAGATGCCTACCGGCAAGCCACTGCTTGACCAGAGTCATTTAATCCTTTCCAGTTAGATAATATGGTAACAATTTGTGTCTATTGAAAATTTAAGAAATATCGCCATCATCGCCCACGTCGATCATGGAAAAACGACACTGGTCGATAAATTATTACAACAATCTGGCACCTTTGGTGAACGTAATAACCTCGATGAGCGTGTGATGGATTCCAATGACTTGGAAAAAGAGCGTGGCATTACGATCTTGGCAAAAAATACCGCCATCAAGTGGCATGATTATCGAATTAATATTGTTGATACCCCGGGCCATGCTGATTTTGGTGGTGAAGTTGAACGGGTTATGTCAATGGTTGATAGTGTGTTGCTATTGGTTGATGCAATGGACGGCCCGATGCCGCAAACCCGCTTCGTCACGCAAAAAGCTTTTGCCCACGGTTTAAAACCAATTGTGGTGGTCAATAAAATTGATCGTCCGGGTGCTAGGCCTGATTGGGTAGTTGATCAAGTTTTTGATCTGTTTGTCAACTTAGGAGCGACTGATGAGCAGCTTGATTTTCCGATCATTTACGCCTCAGCCTTAAATGGTATTGCTGGAACCGATTATAATGAAATGGCGGCAGATATGACGCCACTCTATGAAGCAATAGTAAAATATGTTGCTCCGCCGCAAGTTGATCTGGCGGGCGCTTTCCAAATGCAAATATCTCAGCTTGATTACAACAATTATCTGGGTGTTATTGGTATTGGTCGCATTAAGCGTGGAGCAGTGAAACCAAATCAAACCATCACTATTGTCAATAATGAAGGCAAAACACGTAGTGGTAAAGTGGGTAAGGTATTAACGCATTTAGGATTAGAGCGTATCGATTCTGAAATCGCTCAAGCCGGTGATATTATTGCCTTAACGGGTCTGGGTGAATTAAATATTTCAGATACTTTATGTGATCCAAATAATATTGAAGCATTACCAGCTCTGGCCGTTGATGAGCCAACGGTAAGTATGTATTTTTGTGTTAATACTTCACCGTTTTGTGGCCGCGAAGGAAAATATGTAACTTCCCGTCAAATTTTAGATCGCCTGAAAAAAGAGTTAGTGCATAACGTTGCATTACGGGTAGAAGAGACTGAAGATCCCGACGCTTTCCGTGTTTCCGGTCGCGGTGAGCTGCATCTTTCAGTATTAATTGAAAACATGCGTCGTGAAGGTTTCGAATTAGCCGTTTCTCGACCCAAAGTTATTTTCCGTCAATTTGAAGGTCGTAAACAAGAACCTTTTGAACAGGTTACCCTCGATATTGAAGAGCGGCACCAAGGCGATGTTATGATGGCATTAGGTGAACGTAAAGGTGAACTGCGCGATATGTTGCCTGATGGTAAAGGACGGGTACGGCTTGATTATATTATTCCAAGTCGTGGACTTATTGGTTTTCGAACTGAGTTTATGACCATGACATCAGGGACAGGTTTGCTGTATGCAACCTTTAGTCACTATGATGATGTACGCCCTGGTGAAATCGGTCGCCGACAAAATGGTGTCATGATCTCAAATGGTCAAGGTAAAGCAGTAGCTTATGCGCTTTATAGTTTACAAGATCGGGGTAAGTTATTCCTTGGTCATGGTGCTGAAGTCTATGAAGGACAAATTATTGGTATCCATTCCCGCTCTAATGACTTGACTGTTAACTGTTTAACCGGTAAAAAATTGACCAATGTGCGTGCTTCAGGAACAGACGAAGCGACTACGTTATCTCCGCCGGTCAAGAAAACATTAGAACAGGCATTAGAGTTTATCGATGATGATGAATTAGTGGAAGTTACCCCACAATCAATTCGTTTAAGAAAACGTTATTTGACAGAAAACGACCGCCGTCGTGCCCACCGAAATAAAGAAGTCTAAATAAAATCATTGGCTTTTTGATGCAAACAAAGGTGTTATATAACACCTTTGTTTAATTCTTATTGGTTATATAATATTAACCATAAAGAATGGGGTTTATTGTTTGTGGTTAAATTGATTCTATATGCTGTAATTAGCAAATTTTTTAGAATTAAATGAATTTTATTAGGATTAATTTCATTCGTAGTGGGCGCGCTTAATCAGATACTAATGCGCTGTCAATCAGATGGATCTTGGTAGGCATTTTCTTGCCACTTTTCAGTTTGAGTTGCTTTGTTTTTTTTCAATGTACTCAGCTAGTTCCTTTTCAGAACGCTGAATACACTTATTTACCCACTTCGGCTCGTCCCTATTTTTTTCTAAACATTTATCCGATCCTTGCTGTGTCTTTAAAAGAAAAACATGAGTATCCCAGTTATTTAAAAAATGTTGGTGTTTCTGGCTACCATTTTTTGCCGCTATTTCTATATAGTGTTTAGCTTTATTGAGATCTTGTTGGACACCACGTTTCCCATAAAAGAAAATAACAAAAAGTGAGTCAATAGCGGTAAAAATTTTATTTCCACCAATGCGATACGCTTTATCATAATAATCTATTGCTTTTAAAATATCTTTTTTGACGCCGTATCCTTTTTTATAGTTGGTAGCAGAATAATATAAAGCTACTACATTATTAGGATTAATTTCTAATGTCTTGTTTAAAAAATGGTTCGCGATATGACACTCTTCTTCTGCTCTAGCTTCTTGATATAGTTTACCTAATTCAAAACAGCCTATGGAAAATAAAGAAAACAGAGCATAATTACTATATTCATCGTTTTCTTTTTTTCCCTTTTTAAAAAGCGCAACCACGTCTTTCCGTGTTTTTGGGCGAGGGGGCATATTTGGATAAACCAGGCATATTACGAAATTCTAGCTCATTATAGTTATCTCATAAGCGACTATCTCTTGGTGCAAGGTAGTTTTGCCCCCATGCTGGTTCAACCATAATCAACATTCCCATCATCACTATACGGAAAATTTTCATTATTATTATTAGCTCAGATTATTAGGCACCAGAAAAACACTAGTGTTATATTCGTAATGTTTAGATGTTATTAATGCAAATTCATGGTGGGTTAAAGGGGAAAAACTGACCATCGCATCGATAATTTGAGCAAGTGTTTGCTGTAAACCCGACGTGTAGTTATTCAGGTTATTTTGATGAAACAAAACATCAGTAATATCAGTTTGCTTATTGTTATCCCAGTTTACTTTTGCCATTAATTGGTGGAAGTTGCCGTTTTTATCATAAAAATTAGTTTGTTTAGCATTTAATTCAATTGACTTGATTCCAATTGACTCCATTGCGGTTAATTCATTAGCTTGACTTATGCCATCGGTATTTTTATCCTGCCATATTTTTATTTCAGACCATAAATTATCTTTTTTATCTATCAATCCATCCAAATTATTATCAAATGGCGCTAAAGCAGAAAAACCATCTTTTGCTTTTGTACCATTGGCTAACAGGCTATCTTCACCAAATAGCTCTTCTCCGCTACTGATAACTCCATCATTGTCTTTATCCCACACCAATAAGCCATCATCAGGGTGTACCCAACCTGTTTGCGCTTTCTTTCCTTTTCCGGCAAAATCAAAGCTGACGCCGAGACTATCAGCCACCGTTTGGACACCATCACCGTTTAAATCAATAATTAATGGTGTTCTGTAACTATCAGCAATAGACGATAATTGGTTTTTGGCGCTATAAGGCGTGAAAGGTATATTTATTCCGGTAATATTGGCTTGCTTTAGCACATACTCTTGAATAAATAGACTACTGGCAAGCGAGTCGTTAGGTATCGCTGTTTTACCTGTTTTATAATTATTAATAATAGTAGTAAGATTTTCAACATCATTATAAAAATTGGGGGTATCGGATGTAATTGAAAGAGTAGATGCATTTTTATAACGAAGATGGTCATTAAATGACAGGTTATTATTAGCTGTGCCCCAATCCTCAGCTGGGCTAAGCCCAATGCTGATCGCTTCAAATTTACCCATTTTGTAATTTACATTTTTAACACCGAGAAAAATATGTCCAGTCATTGATTCCCCTATTTCTTCAATTCCTTGATCATCATAAATAGGGCTCCCTGCTGGAGCAACAAAGACCGTTATTTCAGGCTGACTTAGTGCAGTAAAATCAAATTTATCTAGCTCTCGATGGAAATTCATATCTTCAAGTTTATGAATATGATAATGATTTATTTCTGTCATGATGAATCGTCCTTGAAAAGTTTATGCTATCGTTAATGTCGCTAAAAACTTTTTTCCACAATGGTCTGTAATGGACTGAGTGAATAGTCAATTACTCGTATTTATTTCAGCCCTAAACGTCATAGCCGCCTTTATTGAAAAAATGGGTGGTTAGAATCAAAATAAGTGTTATTTAAACTCACTAAAGCAGAGTAGACTAATCCTTTTTTCTCGTCTAGCGGTGCATTGTAAATGAGACTTTTTATTTTTCCGCTTAAATAACCGTACGTTGTATAGGGAATGGCTTCTATTTTTACAATGGTGATTTTCCCTCACGAACAGAGCCGATATCTTTATTTAATCATGTTGTTTCTGCTTTATTCGCGGTTAAATCTGGAACGATGACAATTGTTATAAAATAAAACCATTTACTTAGTTAGCAGTTTAAATGATTAGTAAATTTTAAATTGATAATTTTTATATAATTTTGATTTTATATTTAATTAATAATAAAAATTTCATTTAATATAAAATTTTACTATTTTTTACAGTTATTAGATTAACAAAACATTACGCTATCATTATACAATCAATAACAGATAATATTAAGTTAGGTATTATGGTTATTGAATAATATGTTAAATAACAAAGAATCAAAGTTATAATCCCACTACGCAGGTCTACTAAGCGTATTTTTTCAAGTCTATTCAATAGATAACTATCATTTTAGAACCTGATTATCTAAAATTAAATAGTGTTAAACGTTTTATATATCTGATATTAATGGAGATTGGAATAAAATTATTTTCTAATTTTAAATTAATATACATGTATATCTTTTTAATAGGGCTAATAATTAGCTTTAAATTTATTTTCATTACATTAAGTTTAGCTTATATTGTATAAATTCATTTAATAATTTTTATAAAATTTTTTTATTTATCATAAATAATTATTTTCTTCGGTTTGATCTGTTTAATACTGATATAGTAAAGTTATGTTAATCACTATGGAGAGAATTTATGCTGTATATTTTCGATATGGGTAATGTAATTATTAATATCGACTTTAATCGAGCTCTACAGGTATGGAGTGAATTGAGTAAGATTCCAATTAATAGTTTGGCGCAAAAATTTGAACTAGATGAAACCGTAAAACTCCATGAATGTGATAAAATTTCTGATTTTGAATTTGCTGAATTTACCAGTGAAAAATTAGGTTTGTCGTTAAGTTTTGAAGAGTTTGCTCTAGGATGGAATGCTATCTTTGTTTCATTACGTTATGATGTGATTGAAATTATGACGCGCTTACGAGAGCAAGGCCATCGAGTTGTTATTTTATCGAATACAAATCGTTTACATCAAAATTATTGGCCCTCTCATTATCCTGAAATCGCAGCTTCTTCAGATTTTCTCTACTTATCCCAAGATCTCGGAATGCGTAAACCTGATCTGGAAATTTATAAATATGTTTTACAATCAGAGGGATTTGCTGCTGAAAAGGCTATTTTTTTTGATGATAGCGAGGAAAATGTTACTGCAGCCGCACAGTTGGGTATTAAAAGCTGGCATGTTACTGATAAAAATAGTGTCGCAAAATATTTTGCTAACTATGATTTCAGCATCCTCGCTAAAGAAGATTAGCCACCGATATTGCAGAAATAATACTTAGTTTAATGTTATCTTTGTTGTTATACAGGATTTGTATGATTGCCTTAATTCAACGTGTGACTCAGGCTAATGTGATAGTTAAAGAAAAATGTGTTGGTCATATTGCCGAAGGTTTATTAGTTTTTTTAGCTATTGAAAAAGAGGATAGTGAGCAGAAAGCTAAACGGTTGTGTGAAAAAATTATTGGTTATCGTATTTTTAATGATGAGCACAATAAAATGAATTTGAGTATTCAGCAAGTAGGCGGAAGTGTGCTAGTTGTTTCCCAATTTACTTTAGCCGCTGATACTAAAAAAGGAATGAGACCTAGTTTTTCAAATAGTGCGTCTGCTGATAAAGCTAATGCACTCTATCATTATTTTATTGAGCAGTGCCGATCGAAAGGAATAAAAGCAGAAACAGGGCAGTTTGCTGCTGATATGCAAATTAATTTAACGAATAATGGTCCAGTAACATTTTACTTGCAGGTTTAGTTTATAAACTCTGCCATTATTTATTAAAAGGAGGGAATTTTATGTATCATCTGCGAGTACCAAAAACAGAAGCCGATTTTAAAAATTATTATCAGTTTCGTTGGGAGATGTTACGTAAACCTTTCCATCAACCACCTGGCTCCGAAAAAGACGGTTATGATTCCACTGCTCATCATCAGATGATAGTGAATGAAGCGGGTCAAATACTTGCCATTGGTCGCTTGTATATAAATGCAGATGATGAAGGTGCTATCCGTTTTTTATCTGTCCATCCTAGTATGCGAGGCAAAGGATTAGGGAAATTGATTGCCATGGCATTGGAATCTGTTGCACGTCAGGAAGGGGTAAAAAGAATTGTTTCTAGTGTCCGTGAGGAGGCAGTGCCTTTTTTTCGTTGTTTAGGATTTAAAAATCGGGGTCCTATTGCAAGTCAGCTTCTTACACCAGTGAAGCATTTTTTGATGATAAAAAAGGTGCAAACCCTGGATAAAATTTTGCGTAGACCTGATTGGTGTAATCAATTACAAAAAATTTGGCATGAAAAAATTCCTTTAAGCGAAAAGATGGGAATAAAGATCGTGCAGTATACCGGTCAGAGTTTTATCACCAGTATGTCTGAAGGCAGAAATCAAAATCCTCACCATAGCATTTTTGCTGGTAGTCAGTTTTCATTAGCCACTTTAACTGGTTGGGGGCTAATATGGTTATTACTACAGGAAAGACATCTGGGTGGTAATATTATTTTGGTTGATGGGCATATTCGTTATCATAAACCGATTGTTGGTCGTCCAAATGCAGTGGCTGATCTTTGTAATATCCGCGGTGCTTTAGATCGGCTTGCAAGAGGATGCCAGGCGGTAGTTGAGTTAGATGTCGATATTGGTAGTGAAAAAAGCGCTCACGCTTCACTATTTACCGGCACTTACATGGTATTAGCTGATCGTAAAAAACAGAAATGATCTGGCTTGCTGACCATAATACTAAAATTGGCAGCTAATCGATGTAACTAAGATTTTTCTTCGTTAGCAGTAGTCAATGGTATTTGACTATCGCTTTGGGCTGTTATTTCACCTTTAATCATAGAGTAAGCTTTTTTTTCTCCGCTTAGGGTTTGATAGAATAGTTCTCCTGTTAAAGTTTGAGTAATCGGTTTAGCCAACAAGTTGCCTCTAAGTGTGAAATTGAAATCCGCTAGTGTTTGTATGGGTAAATTTTTCCATCCCCACTGATTTAATATTGCTAAATCAACATTTATTCCATTGGCTGATAATGAAAAAGCACCATCATTGGCCTGCTGTTGAATATTAGTGGTCAATTTTACTAAGCCATTTTCAATATTGGTATTGAGCTCGACCTTAAGAGAAAGATCACTGTTAGGTAGAATTTGTATATAAGGTTGTCGTAAAGTAATTTGGTTTAAGGTACCACTACTGGCTGTAAAACCTCCCTTTCCTTGCCATAATCGCCATTTTTTCTGTTTAATCAAATCCATATTAGTCAAATAACCGTTAACATTGGTCAATTCAAAGGGAAAATTTACGTTAATATCCATAAGTAAGGAATTAGTTAATTTAAAATTGGTAATATGTAATGAAGTCAGCCAATTGGGGACGGGGGTTTGAAAAAAATTAAACCAATCATCCGCTAATTGATAACGTATGCCGGCTAATTGTGCGTTAATAATATTGATAGATTGCTTTTTGGTATGCCAATTTGCCTCGATGTTAAAAAGACCTTTATCATAATAGCCAGCGAGACGGTTGAAATGCAGAATATCATTGGTAAATGTTATATCGGCCATTAGTTGACTAATTTGCTGATTTTTATATATTAATTCATCAATATTTAGACTTATTTCACTGTTGGAACTGTTCCAATTACCTGCTGAAACAACGATATTATTTACTTTACCTGATAAACCGGCAATGGCCCAATCTTTTCCTTCGAAGTGGGTATCAGTCAAATTTAGCTCTTTTATGTTTAATTTTTTAATATCTCGTAGCTTATGGGGCAATTGGGAAAGTGATGAAGAAAATTGCCAACCCGTATTGGTTAACATCAGCTTTGCTAAAGTAAGCGCTTGATCGGTGTATTGAATAGCGTTTGCATTAATAACGCCATTATTGAGATAAGCAGAAAGCTCATCGATGAAAAGAAAATTGGTTTTATAGTTTCCTTTTACAAGCAGGGTTGTTAAGTGAACGTTATTAATTTCGAACTGATCGGTAGTAAATTGAAAATTACCCTCTCCAAATGGGTTATGAGCAGTTGGTTGCCAGGGCGTTATTCCACCCGTCATATTGCTTGCCGACACATCAATATTACCGATTCGATAGCTAACATTCATATTTTCTAGCTGCAATATTTTGCTATGGAGAGGAAAAGTTTGGCGAGAAGAGGGTAGCGTTAATTCACCTTCAGTAACAATTAATCGATGTAACCATGAGCCTGTAACTATTTTTTGCCACTGCAATTCAAAGGTAATTTGTTTGACCTTTAGCTTAAAGTTATTTTGTTTATTATGAATAGCAATATCTTGTAATACAATTTCGCCTGGCGTAGTGAGATGATGACTGATAACGCCTATTTTTACATCGTATAGGGTATATTTGCTTAGTATGTCACTTAACTGTTTTGCGCCCCACTGGGTTTGTATGATCAGATAAATAAATATAATCAGTACAACAAGTGTAAGAATCAGGTTTTTTAGCCAGCGCAACCGTATGCCCTCTTTATCATCGTTGTTTAGTTACAATCTTGCTTTATGCAGTGATGAACTATTTAGTTTAATATTAAAATAAAAAGAAATTATTTGGCTAATGAAATTTTTAATATCGTCAATAAAAATAGTAGGTTGAGAAGACAAACCTATTCTCAAAATTTATTCACCGGGATTTAAATAGCTAAGGGCTTAATTAATATATGGATTTTAACGAAAAAAGAGTAAATATTAATAGTGAAATTTAAGAATAGTTATTTATTGATTAGAATATACTCTTAAAAATGCTCAATCCTATCAAAATTTTGGTTTTTCACTTGTGTTCAAATGAAAAATTAACTTTAATCAATGAGCCTGCTTTTTTGTATTGTTACATAACATTCACTACATCCTTTTTGTTTTTTCATAAAAATTAACAATAAAATGAGGTACGTAAATGTATCATCTTGATGTCTATGGCACCTTTGTTGCTGCCACTTTAGTATTATTACTTGGACGTAAACTTGTACAATCAGTTGCTATTCTAAAAAGATATACTATTCCTGAACCCGTTGCCGGTGGGTTACTTGTTGCTCTGCTTCTCTTGTTATTGAAGACAACGATAGATTGGGGAGTAAGCTTTGACTTATCTTTGCAAGAGCCCATGATGTTAGCCTTTTTTGCGACAATTGGACTCAACGCTAATTTACTTAGCTTAAAAGCGGGTGGTAAAACGCTACTTATTTTCATCTTTGTAGTTATGGGTTTACTGCTAGTGCAAAATACTGTCGGTATTGCTTTGGCTAAGTTATTGGGGCTCGATCCATTGATGGGACTATTAGCCGGTTCCATTACATTGTCCGGTGGCCACGGTACCGGTGGTGCTTGGGGTAAAGTTTTTACCGAATATTATGGCTTTCAGAGTGCGACTGAAGTTGCAATGGCTTGTGCAACTTTTGGTTTAGTATTTGGTGGATTGATTGGAGGTCCGATAGCGCGCTTCTTGGTTCGTAATATGAAAACACCAGTAGTTAGCCAGAATTCTGACGATGACAAAGAAATTCCTATGGCGTTTGAAAAGCCACAAACAGGACGAGTAATAAGTTCTTTAGTGTTAATAGAAACATTAGCCATGATTGCTATTTGTATGGTGGTGGGTAAATTAATTTCTCAATGGCTATTGGACAGTTATCAGTTTACTTTACCTACTTTTGTTTGTGTTTTATTTACTGGGGTTATTTTAAGTAATAGCTTATCATGGGTTGGTTTCTACCGAGTATTTGATCGCGCGGTTTCAGTTTTAGGTAATGTTAGTTTGTCACTTTTTTTAGCAATGGCATTGATGAGTTTGAAACTTTGGGAACTTGCTTCGTTAGCCATACCGATGCTCATTATTTTGCTAATACAAGCGATTGTCATGGGTCTTTATGCTATTTTTGTTACCTTTCCAATTATGGGTAAAAATTATGATGCAGCAGTATTAGCGGCTGGTCATTGTGGTTTTGGTTTAGGGGCAACGCCGACAGCAATTGCTAATATGCAAGCCGTAACAGAACGCTTTGGTCCTTCTCATTTGGCTTTTCTTGTCGTACCGATGGTTGGTGCTTTCTTTATTGATATTATTAATGCATTAGTGATTAAATTTTATCTCTGGTTACCTATTTTTTCAGCGCCAATAATGAATGGATAATAGAAGTGTAATTGATTAATGTAATGGAGCCGCTGATTTTCAGCGGTTTTTCTTAGCAACCAATTGATATAGTTAATTAATATTAAGCGTTGCTGTATTGTGAACGTTCAGGTAACCAACGTTCAATCAGAGCATTGCTATGGGTGGGATAATGTTGTTGCAAATATTGAGCGGTATTCCTGATTTCCGGCAGTAGGTCTTGATCGCGCATTAAATCAGCCACTTTGAATTCTGCATTGCCTGTTTGGCGAGTACCTAACAACTCTCCTGGGCCACGAATTTCCAAGTCTTTTTGTGCAATGACAAAGCCATCATTGCTATCTCTAAGTACCTGTAAACGTAATTTAGTCGTGTAAGTGAGTGGTGTTTTATACAGTAAAACACAATGTGAAGCAATGCTCCCCCTGCCAACGCGGCCCCGTAATTGATGTAACTGGGCAAGCCCTAAACGCTCTGGGTTTTCAATAATCATTAAACTGGCGTTTGGTACATCGACTCCGACTTCAATAACCGTCGTTGCGACTAATAGTTGTAGTTTATTAGCGGTAAAATCTGCCATCACTTGTTGTTTTTCAGTCGATTTCATCCGCCCATGTATTAAGCCAATATTCAATTCAGGTAATGCGCGCGCGAGTTCTTCTTGTGTCGCTTGAGCCGCTTGTGCTTCAAGCACTTCAGAGTCATCAATTAATGTACATACCCAATAAACTTGTCGCTTTTCTATCTGGCAGGCTTTTTTTACGCGTTGAATAACCTCATTGCGGCGGGTATCAGGAATGGCAACTGTTGTGACAGGCGTTCTGCCAGGTGGTAGCTCATCGATGATTGAATTATCCAGATCCGCATAAGCTGTCATAGCCAGTGTACGTGGGATCGGCGTCGCTGTCATAATTAGTTGATGAGGGTAAATGCCCTGCTGCTGACCCTTTTCCCATAGCGCCAGACGTTGATGTACACCAAAGCGATGTTGTTCATCAATGATCACTAATGCTAAGGCGTTGAATTCGACTTGCTGTTGAAATATGGCATGAGTACCAATTATCATTGCGACTTTGCCTTGTACAATAGCTTCTTGTTGATTTAGCCTGGATTTTCCTTTTTGTTTACCTGATAACCAACCAACTTGGATACCAAGTGGTTCAAGCCATTGGCGAAAGGTATTGGCATGCTGTTCTGCTAATAACTCGGTAGGTGCCATGAGTGCTGCCTGTTTACCATGAGCGATAGCACGAATTGCGGCAAATAGTGCCACTAATGTTTTACCAGAACCGACATCGCCTTGGACTAAACGCATCATAGGACTGGCTTTAGCCATATCCGCTTCAATTTCACTGACAACTCTTTGTTGGGCTTTGGTTGGTGAATAGGGTAAATGTGTCAGCAACTGTTGTTTTAATTTTTTTTCTGCTGGTAGTGGTTGGGCAGAAAATTGTTGGGTTTCACTCCGAACCGTTAGCATACTTAATTGATGAGCTAATAACTCCTCAAAAATTAATCTGCGTTGTGCCGGATGTTTACCCTTTTCCAGTATATTCAGTGGAATATCGGGTGGCGGACGATGAAGAGTTTTAATAGCTTGTGGTAAGCTTATTAGCCCTTGATTAAATGGCGCAGGGATCAACTCATTGATCGCACAGGTATCAAGTAGCGTTAGCGCTTGATCAATAAGTTTGCGTAAAGTTATCTGACGTATCCCTTCAGTTGTTGGATAAATGGGTGTTAATGTATCTTGCAACTCAATATTGTCGGCATTAGGTTTTATTTTATATTCTGGATGAATAATTTCTGGCCCTAAGTGGCCCCGCCGTATTTCACCATAAGCAATGACATATTTACCAGTTGCTAGGCTATTTTTCATAGCAGTAGAAAAGTTAAAAAACCGCAGGGTTAATGTTCCTGAACCGTCACTAATTTGGCTGGTCATCATTCGTTTACGTCCAAAGACGATTTTAGTTTGTAATATTTCGCCGCTGACGGTCACAGTGCTGCCCGGTTGAACATCACTAATCGTATAAAGCTGAGTTTGATCTTCATAACGTAGAGGTAGATGAAAGAGGAGATCCTGGATAGTACGAAGCCCTATTTTATTGAGTTTTTCTGCTTGTGATGCGCCAACACCGTTTAATGATGTTAATGGAATAGCATCAAGTAATCTCCCCCGCATGCAATTAGTTCTCCAGAGTGCGTTTTTTACCTGGTACTTTAGTCGATTGCATCGCTGCCCACCAAGCATCACTGGCAACAATTTCACCATGTTCGTTAATTAGCGGTCGGGGAAGTCCTTTATGTTTTGAAACGGCAGCTAATACCGGATAACCGCCCTCAAAAAGCCATTCTTGTTGTTCTTCTTCTGATAGCTGACTAAAAAGGCTGTTATACATATTGGCATTTTGTCTTTGCCGTTGCGCTTCGTAAAGAATTAAAGCAGAAGCAACAGAGACATTTAATGACTGTACCATACCCATCATAGGAATATGAATATATTGATCAGCCAGCGCGAGAGCTTGTTTGGAAATACCCGTTCGTTCTTGTCCCAAGATAATACAGGTTGGTTGAGTATAATCTATTTGACGAAAATCGATAGCTTGTTTAGTTAGATGAGCGGCTAAGATTTGCATGCCCGCAGCTTTGCAGGTAGAGATTGCTTTTTCAATAGTGGCATGGGTTTTTACTTTCACCCAATGATTACTACCAGCGGCCGCAGCAGATAAGCTTTTGGTGCTATTTTGGCACCAGATTGCATGAATTTGTGGTATTCCAACCGCATCAGCGGTACGGAGCACGGCAGAAATATTATGTGGTTTATGGACATTTTCAAGACAAACCGTCAGATCAGGTTGGCGCATGGCGATTATTTGACGGATGCGAGCATAACGTTTTAAGTTCATAACTTAGTTCCGGTTACGGCTGATGCGCAAAACATCAGGCATGATACGGATTTTTTTCATAATATTAGCTAATTGAATGCGATCCTTAGCGGTTAAGCGAATAAATGCACAATAGACACGCCCATCTTTCTCTTCGATATTCATACTTTGAATACTAGAATTTGCACTATTAATAGCTGCAGTTAAATTAGCTAATGCCCCTTGATGATTAATCATATCGACTTTAATTTCAGCAATAAAGTTGTTATTAACGCCCTCATCCCATTCTACTTGCATAAACTTTTCTGGCTCTTTTTGATAGCCTCTAATATTACGACAAGACTCATGGTGTATAACTAAACCTTTACCTGGGCTAATATGAGCAACAATGGGATCTCCGGGAATAGGTCGACAACATTTGGCAAAGGTAATTAATACCCCTTCTGCTCCTTTAATCGGTAGTTTACTACGGTTATCACTATTATCTGTAATAACGTTATTTATACTAGCATTGCCTAATAAATTATGCGCTACAACGACACTCATGGTATTGCCAAGGCCAACTTCAGCGAGCAAATCATCCATTAAGTGAAGTTTCATTCTTGCCAGTTCTTTATTGATATTTTCTTGCGGAATATCGCCTAATTTCTTGCCATTACCTAAAGCATGGTTGAGTAAGCGGCGACCTAAACTAATTGAATCTTCTCGTTTAAGGTTTTTAAGTAGTTGGCGTATTTTTGCTCTGGCTTTGGAACTAACAACGAAATTCAACCAAGCTGCATTCGGCCTTGCGCCGGGTGCAGTAATAATTTCTATGGTTTGCCCGGTATTCAACGATTGTGACAGAGGATAGGGTTGACGATCCACTCGGGCACCAACACAGGCGTGGCCTATATCGGTATGTACAGCATAGGCGAAATCAACAGGGGTTGCGCCAGTAGGTAATTCGACAATTCGACCTTCGGGGGTAAAAACATAAATTTCGTCAGGAAAAAGATCAGATTTTACACTTTCAATGAATTCAAAAGAATTGCCTGCGCTTTGTTGTAGTTCCAGTAGGCTTTGCATCCAGCGTTGTGCTCTGATTTGAGCAGTTGTGCTAGATTCTGCTTGTTCTTTATATGCCCAGTGGGCAGCGACACCCATTTCAGCCATTTGATCCATATCTTCGGTACGAATTTGTACTTCAATTGGTACACCATGTGGGCCAATCATTGATGTATGTAAAGATTGATAGCCATTGGCTTTGGGGATCGCAATATAATCTTTCACTCGCCCTGGCCGAGGATTATATAAACTATGTACCTGTCCAAGAACGCGGTAACATGTATCAACATCCTTAACAATAATGCGAAAGGCATAAATATCCATAATTGAGTGGAAGCGCTGCTCTTTCAGGTGCATTTTACGATATATTGAATAGAGATGTTTTTCTCGACCAAATACTCGGCATGGGATCCTGGCTTCTAATAATCTACCATCAATTTCTGCCAATATTTTTTGGATCATCTCTTTTCGGTTACCACGAGCTGCTTTTACTACCTCTTTAATAACGCGGTAACGATTGGGATAGAGTGCTTCAAAGCCTAACTCTTCTAATTCAGTTTTGAGATG
The DNA here is from genome assembly GCF_029873475.1 of Arsenophonus sp. aPb. Taxonomy (NCBI): domain Bacteria; kingdom Pseudomonadati; phylum Pseudomonadota; class Gammaproteobacteria; order Enterobacterales; family Morganellaceae; genus Arsenophonus; species Arsenophonus sp. aPb. Next base: position 3,102,540 of record NZ_CP123499.1, on the reverse strand, counting down.
ATGAATACCAAGACGATGTGCCAGTGGGCTATAAATTTCTAATGTTTCTCTCGCGATGCGGCGGCGCTTATCGGCACGAAGGGAACCTAAAGTACGCATATTGTGCGTTCGATCTGCGAGTTTGATTAAAATGACACGGATATCTTGCACCATGGCCATAATCATTTTGCGAAAATTTTCTGCTTGAGCTTCTTTTTTATCACGGAAATTGAGTTTATCGAGTTTTGATACCCCTTCAACCAGGCCAGCAACAGCTTTACCAAAAAGCTGTTTTATATCCTGAAAAGTTGCCGGGGTATCCTCGATAACATCATGTAGTAATGCGGCCATTAATGTTTCATGATCTAAACGCATTTCCGCTAAAATACATGCCACCGCAACTGGATGGGTAATATAAGGTTCACCACTTGAACGGGTTTGGCCTTCATGTGCATCCCGGGCAACAACATAAGCTTGTTTCAGTAACGATATATGCTCTTTTGGCAGATAGTCCTGAACGATTTGATTGAGGCTTTCAAACAGGTACAAGGTAGGCCTACCTTTTCAGTTAACGACGACCTTCAGCAATAGCAGATACTGCTTGCATTTCTGCTGCTTCTTGTTCCTGTTCTTCTTGACGTTCACGGACATCAAGAATTTGAGCATTAATCAATCCTGATTCTATTTCACGCAGAGAAATAACAGTGACCTTATCATTTTCTTCTTTAACTAAAGGGCTTTTACCTCTAATCTGTAATTGACGCGCACGACGCGCTGCCACTAAAACCAAATCGAAACGATTACCAATTTTTTCTACCGCATCTTGAACTGTTACACGTGCCATAATATGACTCCAAAGATAAAGAAATGACCGGATATAATACTGAACCTTTACTCAGTCTGCCAATAGTTTATTAATTAAAGTATTATGTCGCTGAATCTGACGTTCTAAACGTAGACGCTCAGATCGAATAATAGATTGTAAATCGCCTAATGCAGTATTGAAATCATCATTAACAATAATGTAATCATATTCGTTATAATGTTTTATTTCAGCAACCGCTTGTGCCATACGCTGATTAATCGTTTCTTCACTATCTTGCCCACGACCACGTAAACGGCGTAATAACTCATTTTTAGACGGTGGTAAGATAAAAATAGTGCGAGCGGAGGGCATTTTTTGGCGAATTTGCTGTGCGCCTTGCCAATCGATATCTAAAAATACATCGACACCACTATTAATAATTTCTTCGATAACCGCCCGGGAAGTTCCATAATAATTGCCGAACACGCAGGCATATTCAAGGAAATCATTGTGCTCAATCATTTGCTGAAATTTGCTTTCAGTAATGAAATAGTAATGTTCACCGTTTTTTTCACCAGGGCGTATCGCTCTAGTGGTATGCGAAATAGAAACTTGTGTGTCATATAGAGGCTGAGTTTTTAATAAAGCCTGAATAAGACTCGATTTGCCAGCACCACTTGGGGCAGACACTATATATAACGTTCCTTGGGTCATGATGATTTCTTGATTAACTGGCTAATTAATTAATAAAAATTTTAAAAAGTACAAAAGCTCTTTAATAGTATACACATGCAATCAGTAACATACAGCTTTACTAACATTTTTAATGCAAGATCTGAATTATTTTTGAAAATACTTTCCATTTTTGCAAAGCGCTTTGAGAAAAAATGATTAATAGATATCTTCATAATTATTTTCTATTTACGCCTTCTAAAGAATTGGAATTGTATATTGAAAGTATTTTTCGTGAATGGAATAAATAGATGATTAAAATTATGCATGGATGCTGTTTATTATGAGATCTTTTATTTTAGTTTCAGTCTACTATTGTTGGCGCTTTTTTTTATTATTGATTTTGTTAAATATAAACTCATCAATTGCGCAAAGTATCCAATGCCCGAATTGGCCTGAATTAGTTTTACATAAGGAAATTAAAGCAATTAATTCAAAATTAAAACGATGGGATGAAGCATATTATATTAATGGCCAAAGCTTGGTTAATGATGAAACTTATGATCAAATTTTTGCGTTATGGAAACATTGGTCAAATTGTCTTCGTCTCCCACTAGATAAAACGCATTTGCTTGCTTTACCCGTTAAAGGAAGAAAAATACACCCAGTTGTTCATACTGGCTTAAAAAAGATAACCACTGATGAAGTGACTCGATGGATAGCGGGTCGCAATGAAGTTTGGCTACAACCTAAAGTCGATGGTGTGGCTGTTACATTGGCCTATCAAAAGGGTAAATTAGCTGCATTAATTAGTCGGGGTAATGGTGTAGAAGGAATTGATTGGACAAAAAAAGCCGATTTTTTGCCAGCAATTCCCAAAACGATTCCAAATCATGCTACGCAATTAATTTTACAAGGTGAATTGTTTTGGTATCAGTCTGGTCACCAACAAGCCATTGCGGGTGGAGCTAATGCACGCAATAAAGTGGCGGGTTGGTTAATGCGTAAGAATCTATTGGTTCAACAAGAGAAACAAATTGGCATATTTATTTGGAGTTGGCCTAATGGGCCGTCGAATATGCAAACACAATTTGCACAATTAGAAAGATGGGGTTTTCCCTTAACCAAACGTTACTCTCATTTAGTTACTAGTGTTGAACAAATTACACAATGGCAACACTATTATTACAATCAACCAATGCCTTTTGCAACAGATGGCATTGTGTTAAAACAACTCCCATATACGCTGGGCCAATATTGGCAAGCAGGTATAAATAACTGGTCCGTTGCTTGGAAATATCCGACACAGAATCGGGTCGCTCAAGTCGAAGCTGTTAAATTTAATATAGGGAGAACCGGAAAAATTAATCCTATCATTGTTGTTTTGCCTGTGAAAATTGATGGAAAACAGATCCGTCATATTAGTATGGGTTCATTAACCCGTTGGCAAGCGATGAAAATTTTGCCTGGAGATGCGGTACAAATATCATTATCTGGTCATGGGATCCCAAAATTTGACAAGATTGTTTGGCGAATTAAACAGCGGAAAATGCTGTCGGTACCAGAACAAAAAAATTATCATCAATTAAGCTGTTTTTATTACTCAATCAGATGCGAAAGTCAGTTTGTTGCTCGTTTAGTTTGGTTGGCGAAACAGCTTAGGATGGAAGGGATTAATGAAAAAGGCTGGTTAGCTTTAATCAGAGCGGGGAAAATAACCAATTTAATAGATTGGGCTAGATTAACATTGGAACAAATCACTGAAGTGGCAATGTTTAAAGCTAATAAAGGAAAATTTATTTATCAACAATTTCTATCAGCGCAAAAACGTCCTTTTCCTGAATGGTTAAAAGGGCTAGGAGTCCCTTTACCCGAAAAGCTTTTTAGCAAAATAAACTGTTGGAATGATTTATCCTCTAAGGAAATAAACAGCGCTGTTTTGTCGCGTAAACAACTAAAAAAATTAGTGCAATTTATTGAGCATAAAGATGTTAAACAACTAGTGAGAGTTTTGGGCTAAATTAAAATAAATGGATTTTTTAATAATAATTAGTCCAAGTAAAAAAGTTGCTGATTTCATTAGATATATATGGGAATCTTAATCATTATGCTCATAATTAAATACAGGTAATCCTAATCGATAACGAATGGCGAGTAAACGTGCGGTTAAACCAGCTATTAAGGTAATGATTATAACCATATCTTTAGGTAATGGCGTATATAGTATTAATCCGATATAAAGCCATGCCGCAGCAAAAGAGATGCCAGCATATATCTCTTTTTGAAAAACAAGGGGGATAGTATTACATAACATATCGCGCAGTACGCCACCGAAAACACCGGTAATGACGGCTGCAATAGCGGCGATGATATAACTATAATTCATATCGAGCGCTATTTGAGCGCCTATAATGGAAAAGACAATAAGACCAATCGCATCCAAAATTAAAAATAATCGTCGTAGATGTTTCATCATTGGCGCAAGCCAGATAGTAATAACTGCGGCACAAGCAACAATAACAATATATTCAGGATGTTTAACCCAACCAAGAGGATAGTGTCCTAATAAGATATCGCGTACGGAACCGCCCCCAATTGCGGTTGCGGAGGCAATAATAATAACGCCAAAAACATCCATTTTACGGCGACCAGCGGCTAAAGCTCCGGTCATGGCTTCAGCTGTAATTCCAATTATATAAAGTATGCTAAGTAACATAATGATTTTTTAGATACGGCAAACCGTAAAACTTAAAGTTGTATTATAAAAATAAAGTATTGACTAATATTTTTGTCGTGTTCACATAATTACACTATTTTTTATCGTCCACGACAAAAGAATGCGGATAATAAAATGACTTACCAAGAACAGCAAATTACTTTTGATAAACGCAATCACCAACTGACTAATATAAATGTATGGACACCAGATAGCCAGTGGCTAGTTTTTGATGTACGCCCAAATAGTGTTTCCTTTACAGGATTAACAATAGAAAGAGTTAATATTAAAACACAACAACAAAAACAGATCTATTGCGCCAAAAATGGCGCGTATGTTGGTGTTGCTACAGTGAGTAGTGAAAACCCACCTAGATATGCTTTTATTCATGGCCCAGAAGATCCAGACGAAAATTGGCATTATGATTTTCATCATCGTCGGGGGGTAATTGTCAGCGATATAAGAACTAATGTAGTCGAAAATATTGAAGCCATGTGCATTACGCCGCCTTTTTTAGCGGGCGCGTTGAGAGGAGGCACTCATGTTCATGTATTTAGTCCAGATAATAGTAGGCTTAGTTTTACTTACAATGATCACGTGATGCATGAGTGTGATCCGGCGCTTGATTTACGTAATGTGGCGATTGCGATCCCCTATCATACTATTAATGTCGGTATCTTGGGGCACAAAAAACATCAACGTGAATATAATGGCCATTATTATTGTGTCGTGATCAGTGAAACAACGCCTATACCAAAACCGGGTAGTGATGAAATTAACCGTGCTTATGAAGAAGGCTGGATTGGTCAAAATGGGTATCAGAGAGCAAATGGTGAAAAGCAACGTTGGGCGATTGCATTTATTGGTGACACTTACTCACTAGATGGAAAAATCGTAGCCGAAATTTTTATAGTTGATTTACCTGAATCTGCTGAGCGGTATGCTATTGCCGGTGATAAGCCAATACAGGGTACCGAAACTAGCATGCCAGCGCCACCTAAAGGAATTAAACAGCGACGTTTAACCTATAGTCATCAACGTAAATATCCAGGGGTTGTTAGTCAGCCGCGCCATTGGCTCCGCTCTACGCCTGATGGGAGTAAAATCGGTTTTTTAATGAAAGATGATAGGGGGATTGTACAGTTTTGGCTGGTTTCTCCGGTTAGTGGTGCCATGCAGCAAATTACCCAGTCTGCATGGGATATTCAGTCAGCGTTTAGTTGGGATAGTCAAGGTCGGTACGTGGCGTTTATTTGTGATAATAGCGTGATGTTATGTGAAATTTCTTGCGGCAAACTAATTCGTTTAACTGATCGCAGTGATGTACCACCATCAGGTGATGCAGTGGTTATTTCCCCGGATGATAGCAATATTGCTTATCTATGTAATATTGATGGCTATCAGCAAATTTTTATTGTTGCGACAGGGATTGTTTAATTTGAATTAGTACTATTTTGTTATCCAATTGAGTTATGTCTTACTGTCATATAGTAATTTTAGCTTATATTAATCGAGGGATATCTCGCTTTTTATTCTTAATAAATAATTGATAAATAAATTATTTCTGCAAATAAATACACTAAGTTTATGCAACAGAGTATATTCTTTGTTTATTATAAAAATTATTTTTTTATGTGATATCCCATAGCACTATTAATATCAGAAATGATAAGTTGCACTTAACATAATATCATGGGTTTTTAATGTAGTTTTTGCGTCTCGCTTGCTTTCTAGATCATTAGAATTACTTACTAGGCCTTGGCCGGCATTCAAATATTTGTAGTTAAGGTCGAATGAAAAATCTTTGTTAACTGTGTACTTGATGCCTGCGCCAGCACTCCAGGCAAAGTTGTTGGTGGCATGAGAGCGAGTCCATAAATGAAATCTATCCGATTTATCTCCGGTACTCGGATTTATTACCATAAAATCGACGGATGTTTTTTGGCTTATATATGCATATCCTAACCCAGCAGAGAGGTAAGGTGTGAAATTAGATGAATTTTTAAAATCATAATAAGCGTTAAGCATTAATGTGTTTAGGTCTATTTGATTTTTAACAAAGGTTTCACCAGGAAAACCAACGACATCGTTTCCTGAATAGCTATCGTCGGAATCCCCTCTGGTCGTAAAGTCCAGTCCAGTTCGGTTCGGATTGGAATATTGAAATTTTCATAAAAATCATAACCTAAAGCGAAGCCAGCACCAAATACAGCAGTTCTATGGTTATTTCCTTTTAGTTTTTGGGCGAATTTTTCTTCCTCACCGCCAACTTCTAATATATAGAACGTAGGAAAAAATTGGCCAGACATTTGCTGGATTGAAGCACCCATTTTTGCGCTGATATAAACACCATTTTTACTTTCATTTGCCAACACAGTGGATGGAATTATGCAGATTGTAATTAAAGCAATAAGTGTTTTTTTCATTATTTCTTTTCTCAAGTTAATAAAATAAAAAAATTGTTTTTACCTCGCAACATAATAGTAGCTTAAATATTAATAAATTGTATGAATAATAATTAGATAAAATATGTTTATCTTGCCTTTAATATAATTCGGCTTTTTAAATTAAAGTCGGGTATGATTGCTGATTTTAATAATGTAAGCTTTTACTTATTGATAAATATAGTAAAAATTCTATCACAAATAATTGGATATTCAGTATACCTACTTCATTAATTTTAGTATTTAAAGTCAGCTTAATTTTCTGTTTAAAAAAATAAGTGTGGCAGTTATATCATGAATGTTAATTTTTGGCTGGTATTTGCTGAGGGGTATTTGCGACTTGATCTTTTTCCCAATCTTGAACGCGTTCTTTTGGGGAGGGGAGCGATACAACTTTGTCAACCTGAAAATAATCATATGGTAGTAAAACAGTATCAAGTAGCGCAGAAAAAGGTAAATCAATCATGGCAAGGGGTTTTATCACCCAGCCGGTATCGCTATCTTTAAGTATTCGAGTATCGGCTTTGGTGCCGGAATAGTAACCTTGATGAGGACCAACATGGGTCATAATACTTGAGCAGCCGCTTAACAGTATCAAGCAGCTGAAAAAATTTAAACAGATGGTATAGATAACGAAGATTAATCTTCTCATTAAAGGTATAAGCCTAGCTTCTCCAAGCGAATATGAAATTTTAATGATAAACATTAATGTTAAAAATACCAGCGTGTGAATAGAAATAAACCTTTTTAACCATTATTTTCTGCTATATGTCCTAGATAGAGCACAGTAAATGGAAAATTGGTTACATAAAAGTTTATTTGCCTTTGCAATGGTGATTGGTTTAAAGAGATTGATTAACAATTTATATATTTCTTTGGAGTTAGTCCAATCGCTTTTTTAAAAATAAGGTAGATAAGGATAATCGCAGGTGAATTAAAATTTCATTAATCGGTAAAGACGTGGATGATAAAAATGTTGAGCACGTTTTAGCCTTTCTCCATAACTTATCCAGTGGATCGTATATCCCATTTCTTTTTTAAAACCTGTTGACAGGTTTGCATGTGAGGTATTAACAGCATCAAGTACAGCGTTAACTAAATGCCTTTTATTCTGTCAACTATTATAGCTGGAGTATTAATAAAATGATTAGACTATAATTTTAATTAAATTAAAAAATAATAGTTCGAAATAGTGGTAAAAATATCAATTTATTATTTAATTAAAAGAACACTAAATATGTTGTAATACTTACGGTGTTAAAGATCTCGGAAAATAGATCATTTCATTTTGCAATACTCTTGAATATGATCCCGTTAACTTTACAATTCAAAGTCCTCGTTATTATTTTATCACCTCTTATCTTGTATATGATAAGAGGTTTTTTTTATCATATATAGAATTATATTTTTAATATATTTAATAAAACTATTTAATGTATGCTATTGATAGGCAATTTCAATTTCATTTGCTAAAATCGCAATCCCTTGCTCTATTTTTTCCAGTGGTAGAATATAGTTCATTCGCATACATTGATGAGCATGAGGCCAATATTCATTAAGTCCCGGGAAAAAATAATCTCCTGGCACCATTAATACACCGCGTTTTTTAAGACGTGAATAAAGTGTTTGACTATTAATTGGTAAATTTTTAAACCAAAGCCATAGAAATATTGCGCCTTCGGGTTTATGGATCAGGCAGCGACTTTCTGGTATATAACGGCGAATAATTTTTACGGTTTCAGTAACACGTTGTTGATAAAAAGGTTTTATTACAGTTTGTGAAAGTCTCAATAGATCATTACGTTTAAGGATCGCTAGCATTAATGCTGGGCCTATACTACCAGGGGATAAACTAATGATGCCATTCATGTTACTGATCGCGCTGATAATAGTTTCGTTTGCAATAATAATACCGCAGCGACAGCCAGGTAATCCTAATTTGGATAGGCTCATAGATAGAATAATATTTTTATTCCAGATTGGTGTTGCTTGATTAAAAATAATACCTGGAAAGGGAATACCATAAGCACTGTCAATCAAAAGAGGAATAGCATGCTGTTTGGCCAAAGCATCTAATTGCATCATTTCTTCATCGGTAATGACATTTCCAGTTGGATTGGTGGGTCTGGAAACGCAAATAACACCAATATCATCGGTTATTTTCAGCGATCCAAAATTAATCCGATATTTAAATTGACCATTAGGCAGGATGTCAATTTGCGGTTTATTGGCAACAAAAATATCATCATCAAGTCCAGTATCGGCATAACCAACGTATTCTGGAGTTAAAGGGAAAAGAACTTTCCGTTTTATTCCTTGTTCACAACGGCCTGCCAGGATATTAAATAGATAAAAAAAAGCACTCTGACTGCCATTAGTTAATGCGATATTTTTAGCGCTAATATTCCAGCCAATTTGCTCATTTAACGTATTTGCTAATACTTGCAGCATGGCATCTTTTCCTTGTGGGCCATCATAGTTGCATAATGCTTCATTGAGCTGGCCACTTTTAGCCATATCTATTAATAATTGCTGAAAATATTGATCCATTTCAGGAATGTGTGCTGGGTTACCACCTCCAAGCATAATGACGTCAGGTGTACGTAAGCCCTCATTTAGATCTTTCATTAAAAGAGAGATACTTGATGAACTGGAAAATTTTTTACCAAATTGTGAATGTATCATGCTTTTCTTCATAACTGTGCAAATGACTAGTAAACAAACCAGTACAATATTCTGCTGTTATCAATAGAATAATGGCTTGGTTAGCAAATTAATTACAGGATATTATAAATTTTTTATATTTATGTGATTATAAATTTATCATAATGATATTTTTATTACTCGTTTTTTTTCTGCCGACAAATACAATTGCTTAAATGGTCGTTAACCATACCGGTTGCTTGCATAAATGCATAACAGATGGTGCTACCAACAAATTTAAAGCCACGTTTTTTTAAGGCAAGAGAAAGATGTTTAGAAATAATAGTATGAGTAGGTATTTCACTTTGATGTTGCCAATGATTGATTTGTGTTTTTCCATCGACAAATCGCCAGAGAAATTGACTAAAATCCTCACCTGATTGGATCATCGCTAAGTAAGCTTGGGCATTGGTAATGATAGCATTGATTTTCATGCGATTACGCACGATACGGGGTTCTTGTATTAGACGATCGACATCCTGCTGAGTCATTTTGGCAATTACAACTGGATCAAATTGGTAAAAACAGTCACGATAGCCAGCACGTTTTTTCAAAATAGTATACCAAGAGAGACCGGCTTGTTGACCTTCAAGGCAGAGCATTTCGAATAATCTTTGACTATCTTTTTCTGCTTTTCCCCACTCTTCATCATGATAGGCAATATATTCCTCATCGGCAGTTACCCAATGGCAACGTAGTGGTGTCATTTTTTATTACTCCTATATAAGGTAGCGGATATTAATAAGTTTATGATAGGGATTTTAATCAGTATTGCTATTAGTTGGCATAACAATAATAGCGGTAATTTTTCTTTAAGATATGGGGTGGTATTAAAAAGGCAATGTATTTGATTGTGGAAAATTGCTATTTTAATCAATTGGAAAATAGGTAAATTATCATTTATTTTAAATTTTATAAGGTTGGCAATGCGATATTTAAACAAGTCTGTTAATACCTTGTTATTATGATCATTTTTATTGGTTATTAAAAGAATATTGATTTTATCATTTAAATGTTAAAGTTAATCTTGTATTGGTTAATTAACCTTTTTATAAACAATAGGTTACAATAAATACATCACCTGCGAAATTAACAATTGATTATTTTAATCAAGATTATTTAATTTTTTTTAGTTATTTTAATCGTTGATAAACGTAATTTGAGCCTGTTTAGCTAAAAACATTTTTTTAAATTGCCATTCAATAACCGCCGTTGCTCCTTGTGCTTTCAGTTTATTTTTAACCATAAGCCAAAAATTGGCATTATCGGTATAAATAATAATTTTACGAGCATTAGCGAGAGCATAATAATAAACAGGAGACGCTTGTTCAGCAGTGGCAGGAAAAAACGTTGAATATTGCCATTTTTGTTTACTGGCAGAAGAAGCGTTGATCTTCTGAATATGACTAATATTCAACAGGGCAGAATAGTTAAATTGACGACTTTTTTTGTCAAGATCCATCAATGCTGGCTGTGGCTGTGAAGCGCAGCTGGTTAGAGTTAATAATGTCAGCATTAAAAATAATATTTTCATTTTAATCACATCTGTTTATTCAACTTTACTTTAACGGGTTGATTCATATTGAATCGTTTTACTGCAATATTTTATTCGACGCTAATAAACAAAGATTTGTTATATCACAAAGTTATGCTAATTATCTTGATAGAAAATAAGTGAGTAAATATCATATCTTACTATGATAACGTATGGAAGCGAGTGTTTTTTGAGAAATGAGTTAGTGAAGTTGAATTTGCCCCTGTTAAGTATTAATAACAATAAAACATGGTATGAGTTTATTTGTAATAGAGTGAAATAAACATTGATTCTTTTGCCCTCTTCTTGCATAAAATGGCAGCTTATTTGCTAGTTAGATTAAATATAATAATGGCTATATTAGCGATTTTTGTTATTCAATGATGTGAATAATAAAAATTAGCAAGCAGCACATAGGGATGTAATTAATAAATTGAATAACTAATAGCTTTAACTTTTTGGCTTGAAATAGTATTTTTTATATTAAAACAATCTTATTACATTATTTTCTTGAATTGAAATTGCCTTAGTTTATTGTATTAAAGATTATTTTTTACTGACTCTAATTTAGTCATTATCATGGCTATTCATTTATTATTCTATTTTTATTTATTTTTTAACTAGTTATTTACTAACATTATTTTTTAACAAAAAAACAACAAAAATATTTAAAAGAATATATAATAAGAAATCTATTGTAATTTATGTAATTTTTAAGGTAAAGATTAATGAAAGTATCGGCTAATGTTTTTAATCATAATTATATTTCAGTTGATGATAAAGCTAGTAATAAAAACAGACTGTTAAAAAATAATGACGAAAACATAGTGACTAACCTACAGCCAGCGGCAGGTAATTTTGCTGAAAAAAATGCTAATGCTAATAGTCTTGATTCGGTAATAAATCATAACATTATTAAAGAGAGAGAAATTAGGCAGGCAGGTTTACCAGAGTACCATAACTCAATTAAAGTTGATAAGCTAATAAATTTAATTATAAAAATAATAAATAATATTAATAAGCAAATCGATATAAAAAATACTAATGAATATATTGAATTAAACACACTAATTTATAAATTAAGAAAAAAAATATCGAATGATAAAATATTAGCTTCAGCATTAGAAGACCAAATTAATGTTAATAATTTATTAAAAAAAGAGATACAAGCACATGAGTATGATATGGCGATCTATTCTAGAATTTTAATTTTAGCACAAGAATCGACAACGATAAATCAAATATATAATATGGGCCATCAAATAAACTCAGAGCCTCTATCTAGTATAAAGGGTAAAATATATGAAATTTCGAATATTATTTTATCATTTATTGATATAAATGATAATGAAAGCGAAGAAAATATTAATAACCAAAAAGAATCATTAATCAAAAAGTTAGATAATTTTCTTATATCAATAGATTCTTCACATTTGTTAGTTGAAAATCAATTTTTAAAAACTGTGGAAAATGATATTAACAATAAGCTTAATATTTTATCTTCTACACCTATTAGATTTGAGTTAAATAAAATTTATCAAGAAGTAGTCAATTCTTATTTTAATAAAATTGATATTAATGATCAAAGGGAACTGCTAATAAATATTCACAAAATAAATATTGTTACTCGGTTATTTAATGAAAAATATCGCTTTAATCAAAATAGTGATAAACATGATTTACCAATTGAAGTTATTAGTGTTTATGCATTATGGCTAATATATTCTATATATGAGACTGATCAACATGCTTTTGGTGATTTAACAATAGAAGATATTGTTAAGACAGAGATAATATATAATTATACGGATGATAATGATAGCATTATATCTGATACTTTTAATATTTTTGAATATTTAACCAGACATATTGAAGAAATCAACTCACCTTTGATGAATAAAAAGAATATTAATATAAAATTCCCAACAGAATTTAGTCCAGTACTAATTAATTATTTGAATGAGGAAGCAATAAATTTAAAGAATCAAATTAATATGCTAAAAAATATTGATTTATTAAAAGACGAAAAAGATAAGTTACTAGAAAAAATACCACATTTGGAAAATTATTTATCCATATATTTAGCGCAACAAAGCAAAATTTATAATGTTATTAATACTTCTTTAAATGATTTGGTAACGTTCCGCTATAAATCTGAATCATATAACCCAGAAATAGAAAGTGCTCAAAAGCACTTTTATCCTGCTGTCGAAAAAATGTACACTGTGCGGGATGTTTTATTAGGCCGTGAGCGTAAGTGGTCATCGGAAAACCTAAATTATAAATTAGATAAAGTACTAGGCTCGTTATACCCAGATCAATATACAAAAGAACTTATCAATAAAATAAATTCTGCGGATATTCAAAATAGTTATATTGCTGAAATGGAAAAAATTAAAAAAAATAATGAGATAAAAAAGCAGTTTTATGACTATTTAGAGCATGTATTAACCACTTACGGTAAAAAGAATGTTATATACTATTTAATGGAAGGTAGTCCGGCACTGTTAATCTCTCCTGATAAAGATCGCGGACCTGTTACTGGCATTGATAAAACGGTTAACAGCATTAATCCGCAAAACACACCTATTGCCGTGATATCTATTTTTACCGGTGAATGCCTTCATTATCCCTCATTTCGTGATTTTAAGCGCGCGATTTCTACAAGTGAAAAATTACAATCATGGATAAAATTCCATTTTGATAATTACAGTGAGATTAATCCTTTAGATCTTAAATTAAAAAGAGAAAATACAGACTACTCTTTTACATTTGAATCTATTATCGATTTTAATATAAAAAAAGCGGATATATTAATCAAATCACACACTGAAGCGTTACTTTTTGAACTATTTAGTCGCTTAGAACATATAACAGTCCTTTATTCTTTTTTTTCATTATTAATGGGCAATTTAACCGGAATGATATACGGAAGTCTTTTGGCTGCAACACCTTCATTTCTAAAAGCATCAATTAGTGATCAGGAAGAGGAATATAAAAATTATCTAAACCAAGGGATACAGAATATTGTTGCTGAACTTATGGGTGTTGCTATTTCAGAGGTTATGGATAAATCCTTAACGAAAGCCGTTAAATTGTATTCACAATATAAATTTAAAAGAAGAGTAATTAATTATGAACAAGCAGAGATGGTAAAGCTAATTCAAGATTTTCAAAAAGATCATTTTGATATGAAGATTACTTTGTCACCAGAGAAAAACGAAAATCGCGTTTTATTAAAAATTGAAGAAAAATTCAACCCAAATAATCTGACCGTGGCTATTCCGGCAGAAAAGTATTTAACTGAATTACATTCGAATCCCGCTATTGCTAAAAAGATTGATGATCCAATTACAGAAGATGATTCATCAATAACTGCTATTGCCAAATATATGCGCGATCATGACATGACAGATATTAGATATCGAGGAGTATCTATTTGGAATAATGCACAAGATGAAAGCCCTATGAATCATTTGACTGTTGTTGGTAAAAAAGACAATAAGGAATATGTTTTTGACTTGACTGCTCATCGCTTTAAAAATAATGACAGCTCACCCTTAGATGGCCCACTTATTTTAGAGGACTCCATGTGGGAAAAAAGATATCGTGAGGCTTTTCCTAAAAAATTAATTAAATATAGAGATTTTGCTGGTGAGCAAATGGCTGTAGCAAATTTTAGATTATATTTCAATCAATCTGCTATTGACATTATTGACGGCAGTAAAACATTAAACTCACCGGATTGGTATATAAAAGAACTAACAGCAAAGACTGATATTAATCCTACAATTAATTATACAATTAATAAAAATCCACTTCTCAATGTCGTTCATGCAATTGAACTTAATAATAAAACCTATAAAAATAATTGGGAGTATATTAGCGATGTATTATATCGTTCTCATAAAATAGATGAACAATATAAGGAGCCATTAATACGTGGATTATCAACAATAGCGCGAAATTCAAATGCTAAGAATATCTTTGATCCATCGATGCGTATATTGCGTAGTTATCGGCAAATTAGAAGCATGAATGAATTAATACAAGCTAAAGCTGGAGAAATCTTATTTTTTTATACTGAAGAGGGAAAATTGGCTCATATGCTGGTAAGTTTAGGAAATGGCCTATTTACTGGTAGCGGCAATAGTAAATTAGCCGCTTATCTCAATAATAGTAATAGCATGATTATGGCAGAACAGATTGGTAACTTTGTCAGTGATATGATAGAGCGATATGCTCCAGAATTAGGTAAATTAAAGGTATATGCAGCCCAGCCATATGGCAGCGCATTACCCCAAAACACGATTAAAGACATTGCTCAGGAAGCCTTAAAAAAAGAACCAATTGAATCAGAGTTACCTGAGTTTATGACTCGAATTTTAGGCGATGCTCAAGAGTTAACATTTGAACAAACAGCCGTCTTTCAAGAAGATTTGCGAGCAATTTTAACGGCAGACAATAATAAAACGAGTATTAGTAGCTTGCTAACAAATATAAAAAATATAGATAATGTTACACAATTATCGGCATTGCCAGCAGGTCGATTGGTATTTTTTTATAACTCGGATTACAGTTTAAAAAGTATGATGATAAGCTTAGGCGAAGGCAAATTTGTTATTAGTCAAGGTGATCACATAGGTTTAGCGACAAAGCAGTTGCATGATATTGTTTCTGTAGATCAATTTGCCCACGTTGCGAGTGGTAGATTTAACTATACAAATATTGTTACTGGTACAATTAATTTACAAAGAATGCGGCAAAAAACGCTATTAGGTCAGAATTCAGTTTTCAACTTGGAGGGCAATAAATTATTTATTAAACCGCAGGGAAGACCTTCAATTATAAATTATATGGATGATTTCGATTTAAGTAATATTATTGCAGGCTTAGCAATAAAAATATATGGCCTTAAAAAATGGCAAGAAGTAGAAACCATTGAATTACAATCGGGCTTAGGTTTATTCGGTTCAATTCCCTCCGGTCAAGTGATAGCACATAAATTAGATAAAATTGTTATCACGCATGCCTATTCTATCCAACAGGGTTTTGTTAAAAACAATCATGAATCAGCACCGACACCTAAAGTATACGAAGCTGATGTTTATCTTAGTGATGATGATTTAAAGTTAGCCATGCAACAAAATCTGGCAAATAGCCAGTTTTGGCAACAATTAATACTATTATTTGAAAATTCAGATAAATTAATAGATAGAAAATATGATAGTAAGTTTGGATTAAATGATGTAACAGCGCATCTTGTTCTTGATATGGCAAAATTAATTTTGAAAAAGATGGACTTAGATGATTTTTTATCTTCACATCCTGAATATTATGGATTTAATGGTAAGGAATTTAATGATATTTTTGGAAGACTAAAAAAGATACTTGATTCTACAGAAGTTACCGATTCAGCGCAATTTGCTGAATTTATGATAAGCCTTATTTCATTTAATAAACATTCATACACAATAATAGATAAATTTCTTAGCTCAAATCTATTAGCAGTTGAATCTATAAATAAAGCCTTAGAAGATGATTCGTTAAAATAATATTGAATTATTTTAATTGATACATCGTTTATATCTTTTTTATTTTTAATATCTATTAGAGGTAATTATGATTGAAAATTATCTAACTAAAACTTTTTCATCATATTCTAAAAAAGTAATGGAACAACTTAATTCTCAAAAAAGAGGACATGAGATAAAAAGAAATAATAAACAATCTTATGATTTCTATGCAGCAAGTGAAGAGATATTGAATCCTAAAATAGCGGATAATACCACTAGTTTACTATTTGAAAAGGTTGAAATAACCTATTCATTTGGAGGTTATAACGGTAATTATGAAATTAGCTCCGTGCCAACTGAACAACTACGCTGGTTTGGCGAAGCTTTAGATGTCTGGTCTGATGTTGCTAATATTAAATTCACTATGGCATCTAAAGATACCCCTAGTGATATTTGCTTTAGGATTTCTTTGCACAAACCAAATGGGCAAATTTCTTATTTATCAAAGCAAGATATGCATTTAAAGAGCATACCTTGTGTTTTTGACTTATATAAACATAATGAAATATTACAACCTGAAAAGGGCAATTATGGTCAAATGGTACTAGTACATCAAATTGGCCATGCGCTCGGTTTATCTCATCCTGGAAATTTTACTAATATCGTTTCTGATATTTATTCACCCAACTATTTGCAATGGAAAGAGAGGTTAAGTTATTGGAAAGAGGCTCGTTACCTTGAAGATACTCGCCAATATACGGTGATGAGTAATTGGACTGAAAAATATACTAATGCTGATTTTCTCGGTGCTTATCCTTATACCCCACTGATAGATGATATATACGCTATACAGCAGTTATATGGCGCTAACATGCAAGCTAGAAAAGGAGATACGATCTATGGATTCAATGCCAATGCCGATAAAAGTTATTATTCAATAAAAGCTAATAATGAAGTTGCTATTTTCTCAATATGGGATACAAGTGGCAACGATACCCTTGACTTCTCGGGTTATTTTCAAGAGCAATGTATTAATTTAAATTCTGGTTCATTTTCTGATGTGGGTGGTTTAAAAGGAAATATATCAATAGCAAGAGGAGTCATTATTGAAAATGCGATTGGGGGTCGAGGAAATGATATTATTATTGGCAATGCATCTAATAATATTATTAAAGGTGGAGCAGGTAGTGATATTATTTATGGTGGTTTGGGGCAAGATACACTTTGGGGTGAAAGTAATATAGAACTATCCGCATTAACTAAAAGTATAGCCGCGATTCTTTCTTATACTTTTTTTACTCTCCCATATCAAAAACCTCAACAACCTGAACTGATAATAACAGCCACTAATCTCAATAAATTACTTTCTCCTTCCTCAGAAAATGAAACACCGACTTCTAACGTTTTTGTTTATACTACTTTTGCAGAATCATTACCTACATCACCTGATATGATAATGGATTTTCGCACAAATAAAGATAAAATTGATTTGTCGGCGATTGATGCCCGTCATAATATTGCCCGCAAAGACAAAAATTTTATTCATTTTGTGGAAAAATTTCGCGGTGTTCCTGGCGAAACCGTCATCTCTTATAATGATAAAGACCATTTTCACTATGTTAGTATCAATGCTGATGATAATTTAGAGCCAGATTTTGTCATTAAAGTCGCAGCTGAAGCTGTAGTGGCCAGTGATTTTATTGTATAAATAGCCTTGCTCGGTCATAAGAACATGGTAGAACAAACGTATTATAATAAGCCAAATTGAAAATATCTTTTGGCGGTTAACTGTTGAATTAATTTTTAATGTAAATAGTTAACTAGTGATGGGATTGATTCATCAACTAATTTAAAATTACTGAACACTGATCAAGCTGTTTTTTGCGTAAAACAACATCAATGTGTAATCGATGCTGCATATCTGTTCGCCAAAGGGTATACTGAACCCCTTTTTTAAAATCACAATCTATTTATCGCGCGAATCTAAACATGCAAAAGTTCGATACCAAAACCTTTCAGGGATTGATCCTAACATTACAGGATTACTGGGCGCGTCAAGGCTGCACCATTGTTCAACCATTGGATATGGAAGTTGGTGCCGGGACGTCGCATCCGATAACTTGCTTGCGAGCACTAGGCCCGGAGCCGATTGCTGCCGCTTATGTGCAACCCTCTCGTCGGCCAACTGATGGACGTTATGGTGAAAATCCTAATCGTCTTCAGCACTATTATCAATTTCAAGTCATTATTAAACCCTCACCAGATAATATTCAAGAGCTATATCTTGGTTCATTACAAGCATTGGGGTTAGATCCTACAATCCATGATATTCGCTTTGTTGAAGATAACTGGGAAAATCCAACTTTAGGAGCCTGGGGACTTGGTTGGGAAGTTTGGCTAAATGGGATGGAAGTCACCCAGTTTACCTATTTTCAGCAAGTCGGTGGTTTAGAGTGCAAACCCGTTACCGGAGAGATCACCTACGGTCTTGAGCGCTTGGCTATGTATATTCAAGGCGTTGACAGTGTGTATGATCTAATTTGGTCTAATGGCCCGTTAGGAAAAACAACCTATGGTGATATTTATCTTCAAAATGAAGTTGAGCAGTCGGCTTATAATTTTGAATATGCTAATGTTGATTTCCTATTCAAATGTTTTGAAGAGTATGAAAAAGAAGCACAATATTTGTTGTCGTTAGAAACGCCACTGCCTTTACCCGCTTATGAGCGTATTTTAAAAGCTGCCCATACGTTTAATTTATTAGATGCCCGTAAAGCGATTTCAGTTACTGAACGGCAACGTTACATTTTACGTATTCGCACCTTAACTAAAGGGGTTGCAGCCGCTTATTATGCTGCTCGCGAAGCACTGGGTTTTCCAATCTGTAAAAATAAGAACTAAGGGGCTGTCATTATGCAACAGACTTTCCTGGTGGAAATCGGCACAGAAGAGTTACCGCCGAAGGCTCTTCGTTCGTTAGCTGAATCATTTGCGGCAAATTTTAAACATCAATTAGCGCAGGCTGAGCTGCCGCATGGTGAAGTGCTTTGGTATGCTTCCCCTCGCCGTTTAGCATTAAAAGTAACCGACTTGGCCGCCTATCAAGCTGATCGTGAAGTTGAGAAGCGTGGCCCAGCAATTAGTCAGGCTTTTGATGCTAGCGGTAAGCCCACTAAGGCCGCTGAAGGTTGGGCGCGAGGTTGTGGAATTAGCGTTGAGCAGGCAGAACGTTTGCTCACTGATAAAGGGGAGTGGTTATTTTATCGCGCAACTAGCAAAGGCCGTGCGGCACAAGCTTTGCTAGTCGATATGGTAGCTAACGCACTGAGCCAGTTACCGATCCCGAAACTAATGCGTTGGGGAGATAAGGAAACCCAATTTGTCCGTCCAGTTCATACCTTAATCATGTTATTAGGTGATCAACTGCTCGAAGGTGAAGTATTGGGTGTTCAAAGTGGTCGCGTGATCCGTGGCCATCGGTTTATGGGTGAAGCTGAACTGACTATTGATTCAGCTGAACAATACCCGGCGATCTTACGTGAACGTGGTAAAGTTATTGCTGATTATGCAGAGCGTAAGGCTTTAATCAAGCATCAGGCAAATAAGGTAGCACAGCAATTAGGTGGTATTGCTGAATTGTCTGATAGTTTACTAGAAGAAGTAACATCCTTGGTTGAATGGCCAGTTGTATTAAACGCAAAATTTGAACAGAAATTTTTGTCCGTACCTGCGGAAGCTTTAGTCCATACGATGAAAAGCGATCAAAAATACTTTCCCGTTTATGATCAGATTGGCAATTTGATGGCCAATTTTATTTTTGTCGCCAATATTGAATCTTCTGAGCCCCAGCAAATCGTTGCCGGTAATGAAAAGGTGATCCGTCCACGCCTGGCAGATGCTGAATTTTTCTTTAAAACCGATTGCAAAAAGCGTTTAGAAGAACATTTACCTCGATTAGAAACAGTTTTATTTCAAAAACAGCTGGGTACATTGCGCGATAAAACCGATCGTTTAGAAGTGTTAGCCGGCTGGATCGCAGCTAAAATTGGTGCCGATGTTAATCATGCTACTCGTGCTGGTTTGTTGTCCAAATGTGATTTGATGACCAATATGGTGTTCGAATTTACCGACACACAAGGTGTTATGGGGATGCATTATGCTCGTCGGGATGGTGAGGCTGAAGATGTAGCGCTAGCAATCAAAGAGCAATATCAACCTCGTTTTGCTGGTGACCAATTACCTACTAATCCTGTTGCGGTTGCATTGGCACTAGCCGATAAAATGGATACTTTGGTAGGTATTTTTGGCATTGGCCAACCGCCTAAAGGCGATAAAGATCCCTTTGCATTACGTCGTGCAGCGCTTGGCGTGTTACGTATTATTGTTGAAAAGGGTTACGATCTAGATTTATTAGCGTTAACGCAGCAGACGGCTCAGCTGTATGGTAATAAACTAACCAATAAAAATGTTATCGATGATGTGGTCGATTTTATGTTGGGCCGTTTTCGCGCCTGGTATCAAGAGCAAGGATACCGCATTGATACTATCCAGGCTGTTTTGGCACGCCGGCCAACTAAACCGGCTGATTTTGATGCTCGTGTGAAAGCCGTTACCCATTTTCGGACTTTGGAAGCGGCAGAAGCACTGGCAGCGGTTAATAAACGGGTTGCCAATATTCTGACTAAGTCAGATGAGAAATTGAATGATAATGTTGCCGCTAGCGTGTTAAAAGTACCCGAAGAGGTCACCTTAGCGGCACATCTGGTTGTTTTAAAAGATAAATTGTCTCCATTATTTGCTGATGGACAATACCAGAGCGCATTAATCGAACTGGCTTCACTGCGCGAGGTTATTGATGCTTTCTTTGATAATGTAATGGTGATGGATGCCGATCAAATAGTCAGGATCAATCGTTTGACCTTACTGAGTCAGTTGCGTGATCTGTTTTTACAGGTAGCCGATATCTCGTTATTACAGTAATTTACTTACTAATTAAAAATCCCTTGAATTAATCTTCAAGGGATTTTTATTTATAATTAATCTATGTATTTGCTAGAAAATAAAACAGTCATATCATTAATAATATGACTGTTTTAAAGCGTTTTATTATTAAAATTTATAAATAAATTTTTATCATGACTAATGATATTTTTATATTAATTAGTAAAATAAAGAGATTTATCACATTATATTTTTAGAAAGATCGAGTTCAACATTGCTATTAGTGTTTCGTTTATGAGGTAATACAAAGCTAAAGTCAATAAATTTACTAGATATTAGTTTTGTTAAATCGTATTTTGGTGAAGTTAATATAAACTGATTGACAATATATGCGTTATTTCCCTTTATGGTAACTTTTTTGTTATGATCGATGATTCCACTATTATAAAATGTCCCATCTTTTATTTCATAAAGTCCAATTTTGCTTTCTATTTTAGATTGATTATTAATATCAGAGTTATCGGCAAATATTTCGGCTATTTCTGTATTTTGGATTGTACCATTATTGTTAAATTTTCCATCTCTGATAAGAAAATGGCTATTTTTACTTTTTATTTTTGCTTGATTATCAATAGTTGTATTGACTCCAGTAATGACTAATATTTCAGTATTATTTATAGTACCGTTATTATAGAACTCTCCATTGGTTATTTCATAATGACTATTTTTATTACTGAAAAGTGTACCTGCATTATTAAATATACCATTTTTTATTTTATAATGACTATGTTTGCTATTTATTGCTGAATGACTATCAATGGTTAAATTGGCATTTTTAGCTAGGATTATATTTTGCAAGATATCGTCAGTAATATTAATAAATTTGGTCGCATTAATATTATTTATAGTAGTAAAAATATTGCTGATAATATGCGTATCATGAACTGCGATAGTAATATCATTGACATTTAAATGGCTTGATTCTAGCATAACCGATCTTGCCAATAATTGTATTGTTTTAGCATCGGTAAATTTTCCTTGCTTGATATTTTTAAAATGAATGTGTTTTCCTCTTATATTATCAGTTAAGTGATTCGAGGGAATCTTATTCTCAATTGGGTAAGTAACTAAGCTGACACGATCGGCATTAGTAAAACTACAGTGATTACTACAATTAATGCCATTAGGATTAGCAATAATTAACTGAGGCTTATTATTCCCTAAAATAGCAATATTACCATTAATGTTGGATTTTTCTGCTTAAATTACTTCAGTAATAATAAGGTTAGCAGGATTGTCAGTGGCATTATTAATTTTTATGCCATTTTCACTCACATTAAATTTCTCATATTTATTATGAGAGATTTTAAACTGTCCCTGAGAAACTGCGGGCAAGATATTAATTGTTAACGAATTATCTGAAGAATTTAAATTAATTTTTCCGTCAGAGCTGACAATTTCAGTAGGTTGTTTTAATGATGTGGAGTTATTATTAATCCTCGATAATTCAGACGCAAATATATTGCCAGAAAATGATATTGATATTATTAGAGCTGATAAAGATAATTTAGGGTTATTGTTTTTTGATAAACGCATGCTATATCCTTATAAAATAAATAATTTGCTATCTATAAATTTCCGGTTAATTTATTTTAACTTTTTTAAAAAGACAATTAATTTTTTTAAAACTTATTATTTTATATAGAATTTATAATATATTTAATATGGTATTAATATTATTCAAGAATACGCATTGATATAAATTATAATAAATAATTGTCTTATATTAGTATTAATTATATTATTGTCAAAATAAATCTTTTGTTATTTACGTTTTTATCAAAAAGTAAATTGTTTGTTTTTTAATCATATCGATAATGAAATATTAACTAAAAAATTATTGACGACTTTATCATGTCGCAGTAAGATGCACACCGTTTTCGGCGAGTAGCGCAGCCTGGTAGCGCAACTGGTTTGGGACCAGTGGGTCGGAGGTTCGAATCCTCTCTCGCCGACCAAATTTCCTAGCCCTGCTAAAAGCAGGGCTTTTTCATTTCTGTCTTATTAATCATGCTACTTATTTTATAATTTAACCTGTTAGCAGAAAAATACATTAGAGATAAAGCCTTAATGTATTTTTTCTGAATTTATTCAATAAGTGTGATAATTAATTTTCCTCTTCTGGTCTTTTGTTTAATAAAGAATAAAATAGTTGCTAATTTTGATATATTTATTTTTATAAAAAATTTAATTTTATCTTTTTGTTATCTATTAGTGAAAGGAATTCACTTTTTTAATTCATAGCAAAGGAATGCTGATGAAAAAGTATTTATTTTTCTTATTAGTGGCTATTTATGGTCATGGTTATGCGCAAGTTGATGCTGGCAAATCATCTTTACAACAGGCAAAGCAAGAGATCACACACCAGCAACCGGTAGCTATTCCAATTAACTTACAACATATTAATAAAAATCAAATTTATCCCGTTGAATTTCCTTGCTTGAATATCAAATTTGTGTTTTTTAATGGCCAGGAATTATTTGCTACATCATTGCAGAAAAAATTATCTTCTTTAGCAGATAATATTATTGGTCAATGTTTAGGCGATGAGGGGATAAAAATTTTTCTCACCAAAGTGAATCAAATGTTTATTGATTCTGGCTATGTAACGACGAAAATTTCGCTGCCAGAACAAAGTTTCATCTATGGCATTTTACGCATTGAACTGATCCCGGGTCTTATTTCTGATATTCGTTACGCTGATACAGGTAAAAGTCACTATTCTCTGTGTACTGCCTTTCCACAAGCAACCATTCTTAATCTTCGCGACATTGAGCAAGGATTAGAAAATTTACAGAATTCGCCTTCAACCCAACCCAAAATTACCGTTGATGATGATCCTAATACAGCAAATAGTAGTATCTTAACCATTAATAGGCAGAAAAAACGGGCTATACGCGGCCGACTTTCTGTTGATAATAATGGTCTTAAAGATCATGCCAATTTAATGATTGATAATGTGTTAATGTTTGATAACCCTACACTATTAAATGATTTTTTCTATTTTTATATTAGTCGTGATTTAGATACCGACCATAGTCGTGGGGTTAAAATTGGGACATTCTTTTACTCACTACCTTTTCGGAACTGGCAGTTTATTTTATCAGGTAATTATCAAGATCAATATTCTGCCGATGGTATCAAAACATCGGTCGGCAATTTGTACAAAAGCAGTCGTTCTAAATCATTAACTGCGCAAGTTCAATACTTGATTAAGCGACGTTATGATAGTAAGACTTACTTGAATTTTGGCACTAGCATTGCGACCAATAATGGCTACTTTGGTAGCATTGAAATTATTAGTCATAAGCGCAGAGCAACTTATTGGAATATTGGTCTGAAGCATCAGCGATATTTACCGCGTGGTGAACTCAATCTGGCAATGGAATATAAGCAAGGTGCTAATTGGTTTGGTGCCATGCCTTCGCCGGCAACGGATTTAAAAAGACCGCAAATTTTTAATTTTTCAGTTGCTATTAATCAACCCTGGCAAATTAGTAAACAAATTTTTCTTTATGAGGCAACAGCCGCTATGCAGTTAAGTCGTTCGCGACTGGATAGCTTATTAGAGGCTAAAAGCATCGGTGACAGCAGCCGTGTGCGTGGCGCAATGCTAACTAATACTTTATCTGGCTCCCATAGTTTGCTGATTAAGAATGAACTTAGTTGGTATACGCCGTTGCCGAGTCATGTGCTCTACGCGACATTGGATTATGGTTCTGTTTCTGAAGATCGAGCGCGTTTTTGGCGTGATCAGTATTTGGTTGGTACATCAATAGGACTAAAAGGCAGTTATAAACAATTAAGCTACTCGGCTTTCGTTGGTTTCCCACTATTAAATTCGTCAGAAAGTAAACACGATCATATGGTTTCGGGTTTTCGCCTCACTTTTAGTTATTAATCACTAATCAGGTATCCACCTTGAGTGGATACCTGCCTGATATTAATTTTCTATTTTTATGTTTGATTGTCAGTAATGAATTTATGATTTTATGGCAAATATTGCAAAAATCAATCAATAATTGATTATTTATTACACAATCAGGCGTGTAGATGAAAATAGTTGTTAATCCCTATTTAAGCTAGCTTATTTAGAATTTATCACTAATAAATTGCAAATTAATTATTGTTTTGTCCTATATTTGTGAATTATGGGTTTTATCTTCGTTTCTTGCTTGTTTAAAAAAACAGCAATAAAAGTATTGACGTAAGCGGCAACTGTTGATTTATTGTTTATGGTCGTTGATGAAAATATAACTAAATTACAATATCAAAGGCACTATTTAGTAAATAGCTCAAAAAATATAATAAAGTGACAACATGGGAAGCATTATATGAAATTTTTTATGAAAAAATCAGGGGTTTTATCTATTAGTATAAGTTTGATTATATTAATTATTTCTACTAATGTACAGGCAAAAACTTTGGTTTATTGCTCAGAAGGCTCACCTGAAGGGTTTAATCCACAATTATTTGCATCAGGAACAACTTATGATGCCAGCTCTATCCCACTTTATAATCGACTGGTAGAGTTTAAATTGGGTACAACAGAGATAAAGCCGGCATTAGCTGAACGCTGGCAAGTGAGTGATGATGGAAAAGTCTATACTTTCTATTTGCGCAAAGGTGTCAAATGGCACACTAGCAAAAACTTCAAACCAAGCCGCCAATTTAATGCAGATGATGTCATTTATACTTTTATGCGGCAAAAAGATGCAACTCATCCGTATCATAAAGTTTCTGGTGGTAGCTATGAATATTTTATTGGTATGGATATGGATAAAATCATCGATAAGATAGAAAAGGTTGATGACCATACCGTGCGTTTCACGCTTACTCGTCCTGAGGCACCCTTTTTAGCTGATATGGCAATGGATTTTGCTTCTATTTTATCTGCCGAATATGCCGAACAGATGATGAAAAAAGGTAAGCCAGAACAGGTTGATCTTGATCCGATTGGTACCGGGCCATTTCAATTAATTCAATATCAAAAAGATTCACGCATTCTTTATAAGGCTAATCGTGATTATTGGGGAGTTAAACCTAAAATTGATCGTTTAGTTTTCTCCATTACACCAGATGCTGCAGTACGCTATGCCAAGTTACAGAAAAATGAATGCCAGGTTATGGCATTCCCAAATCCAGCTGATCTTGAACGTATTAGGCAAAATAAACAAATCGTATTAATGGAACAACCGGGTCTTAATGTTGGCTATCTGGCCTTTAACACTGAGAAAAAGCCATTAGATAATGTAAAAGTCCGCCAGGCATTGACAATGGCCGTTAATAAAGATGCCATTATTGAGGCGGTTTACCAAGGAGCAGGCCAGAAAGCGAAAACGCTTATTCCATCAACAATGTGGGGATATAACCAGGTAATTAACGATCACCCGTATGATCCACAGAAGGCAAAAGCGTTACTTAAAGAAGCAGGTGTTGCGGAAGGTTCTATTATCGATATTTGGGCAATGCCAGTACAGCGACCTTATAACCCTAATGCCAGGCGCATGGCAGAGATGATCCAAGCTGATTGGGCAAAAGTGGGGATTAAAGCCAACATCGTTAGTTATGAATGGGGTGAATACCTTAAACGTGCCAAGAATGGAGAACCTCAAACGGTAATGATCGGTTGGACGGGGGATAATGGTGATCCCGATAACTTTTTCGCTACCTTATTTAGCTGTGCAGCCAAAGCACAAAGTATCAATTACTCCAAATGGTGTAATAAAGATTTTGAGGCTGTCATTCAGCCAGCGCGTGTGACATTCGATCATAATAAACGTATTGAATTGTATCGGCAGGCTCAGGCTGTTATGCATGAGCAAGTCCCTGCTTTGATTATCGCTCACTCAACAGTATATAAGCCTATTCGTAAAGAAGTGACCGGTTTTGTGGTTGATCCGCTAGGCAAACATCACTTTGAAGTTGTTGATATTAAACAATAAATTTTATTGTACTGAGTTGATTGTTAATTAATTACTCTATCGGGTTTACTGATAGAGTAATCATTGGTTTTACTAGTTTGTCAATCGAATCAAATCAAACAACTTAAGTATATTAGTCAACATTTAACAGAGAAATCATCGAATGTGGCAATTTATATTTCGGCGTTTGGGTATTGTGATCCCTACGTTTATCGGTATTACCATACTGACTTTTGCGTTTATCCATATGATCCCAGGTGATCCCGTTACGATTATGGCAGGTGAACGCGGTTTAAGTCCTGAGCGTCATGCACAGATGATCTCACAATTAGGGTTGGATCAACCGTTATGGCAACAATATTTAAATTATATTTATGATGTGTTGCGAGGCGATTTGGGTATTTCCTTAAAAAGTCGTTTGCCTGTTTGGCAAGAATTTTGGCCACGATTTATGGCAACTTTAGAATTGGGTATCTGTGCCATGATATTTGCTATTGCTGTGGGGATACCAATCGGCGTATTAGCTGCTGTTAAGCGTGGTTCTGTTTTCGATCATACCGCCATTGGGGTGTCGTTAACCGGCTATTCGATGCCTATTTTTTGGTGGGGGATCATGCTCATTATGCTGGTTTCTGTACACTGGGATCTAACGCCTGTTTCAGGCCGAGTGAGTGACAGCGTTTTTCTGGATGATAGCTATCCACTAACAGGGTTTATGTTAATTGATACCTTGCTGTGGGGAGAAACGGGCAATTTTATCGATGCGCTAGAGCATTTAATCTTGCCCGCTATTGTCTTAGGCACCATACCCTTAGCGGTAATAGTGCGTATGACACGCTCTTCAATGCTGGAAGTGCTGGGTGAAGATTATATTAGAACCGCGCGGGCAAAAGGGTTGAGCCGAAGTCGCGTTATTTTGATCCACGCGTTGCGTAATGCTTTGTTGCCGGTTGTGACAGTGATTGGTTTGCAGGTAGGTACATTATTAGCTGGGGCGATCTTGACGGAAACAATCTTTTCTTGGCCAGGTTTAGGGCGTTGGTTAATTGAAGGGTTGCAACGTCGTGATTATCCAGTGGTCCAGGGTGGAGTTTTACTGATCGCAACCTTGATAATATTAGTGAATCTGTTGATTGACTTGTTATATGGCATCGTTGATCCACGAATTCGGCATAAAAAATAAGGAAGGCAACCATGTCTCAACCATTTGAACAACAAATAGACACGGTGCCGGAGCCATTGACACCGTTAAAAGAGTTTTGGCATTACTTTAGTTGTAATAAAGGGGCAGTTATTGGCATGGGATATATTATTCTCATGGTCGTTATGGCTTTATTGGCTGACTTACTTGCTCCTCATTCACCTAATGAACAATTTCGACAATTTTTATTAACGCCACCGGTTTGGCAAGAAGGCGGCAATTGGCAATTTATTTTAGGGACTGATGATGTAGGGAGAGATCTGTTATCAAGGTTGATGCATGGTGCACGCTTATCGTTATTAGTTGGTGGTTTAGTCGTCATTCTTTCCCTAATTATGGGCGTCTCACTTGGCTTATTTGCCGGTTATATTGGTGGCTTGGTTGATATTGCCATCATGCGGGTTGTTGATATTATGTTGGCTTTGCCCAGTTTATTACTAGCATTAGTGTTAGTAGCGGTTTTTGGTCCTTCTATTGTCAATGCTTCATTGGCATTGGCTTTTGTGGCTTTACCACACTATGTGCGATTAACGCGAGCGGCCGTATTATTGGAAATCAATCGGGAATATGTAACAGCATCTCAAGTGGTTGGTGCTAGTGCATTACGTCAAATGTTTATTAATATTCTACCTAATTGTTTTGCGCCTTTAATTGTGCAGGCTTCTTTGGGTTTTTCCAATGCTATTTTGGATATGGCGGCGTTAGGGTTTCTCGGTATGGGCGCTCAACCACCAACTCCGGAATGGGGTACGATGTTATCGGATGTTTTACAGTTTACGCAAAGTGCATGGTGGGTTGTAACATTTCCTGGTTTAGCCATTTTGCTGACAGTATTGGCATTTAATTTGATGGGCGACGGTTTGCGCGATGCCTTCGATCCTAAACTCAAGCAATAATGAGGTGATCTAATGGCATTATTAGAGATAAAAAACCTTTCGGTGCATTTTGGTGAGCAAAGTGCCCCTTTTCGTGCGGTTGATCAGATTAGTTATCAGGTAAAAGCCGGAGAGGTGGTTGGTATCGTCGGTGAATCAGGTTCAGGTAAGTCAGTCAGTTCATTGGCTATTATGGGGCTGATTGATAAGCCAGGCCATGTGTTCGCCGATAAGTTAACTTTTGCTGGCCATGATCTATTAAACATGACAGAAAAAGAGCGCTGTCAATTAATTGGTGCTGAAGTGGCGATGATTTTTCAGGATCCGATGACCAGCCTTAATCCTTGTTTTACGGTTGGTTATCAGATTATGGAAGTGCTAAAAATTCATCAAGCGGGTAGCCGTCTTGTGCGTTATCAGCGGGCGATTGATTTATTAACCATGGTGGGCATTCCTGAACCAAAATCACGATTTGACATCTACCCGCATCAGTTATCAGGTGGTATGAGCCAGCGTGTTATGATCGCGATGGCACTGGCTTGTCGCCCTAAATTATTGATTGCGGATGAGCCAACAACCGCACTCGATGTCACTATTCAGGCACAAATTATGGAACTGTTGTTAAGCTTGCAGCAACAAGAAAATATGGCTTTAGTACTGATTACCCATGATTTAGCCTTAGTGGCACAAGCGGCTGATCACATTATTGTCATGTATGCTGGGCAGGTGGTGGAATCGGGTAAAGCCAGTGATATTTTTACGGCACCTCGTCACCCCTATACCCAATCACTATGCCCGAATTTGCGCTCAATAAACAGCGCTTAGCTTCGCTACCGGGTGTTGTTCCGGGGAAATATGATCGTCCGGTTGGCTGTTTACTTAATCCTCGTTGTCCTTATGTCGGTGAAAAATGTCGAACTGAGGAGCCACTATTGAATATTATCGCTGATAGGCAAGTAAAATGTCATGCTCCACTGGATGATAACGGGAGGCCAACAATATGAATAAACTCAACCCATCAATAACTCCCTTATTAAAGGCAACGGAGCTGAAAAAATATTATCCAGTTAAAGGTGGTTTATTTTCAGCGGATAGAACAGTAAAAGCCCTGGATGGCGTTTCATTTGAGCTGCAAAAAGGTAAAACATTAGCGATAGTCGGCGAATCGGGATGTGGTAAATCGACGCTAGGAAGGCTATTAACGATGATAGAAACGCCTACTGCTGGTGAACTTTACTATCAAGGACAGAATCTATTAGTAAAAGATAAAACGGCACACAAGTTGCAGCGGCAAAAGATCCAAATGGTTTTTCAAAATCCTTATGCATCGTTAAATCCACGTAAAAAAATTGCTCAAATCCTGGAAGAACCTTTATTAATTAATACCCCCCTCTCTGCGATGGAGCGTAAAGAAAAGATATTGCATATGATGGCAAAAGTAGGGTTGAAGGCAGAGCATTTACACCGTTATCCTCATATGTTTTCTGGTGGCCAAAGGCAGCGTATTGCTATTGCGCGTGGATTGATGCTTGAGCCGGATATTGTGATTGCGGATGAACCTGTATCAGCACTGGATGTCTCTGTGCGGGCGCAGGTATTGAATTTAATGATGGATTTACAGCAGGATTTTGGTTTGTCGTATGTTTTTATTTCTCATGATTTATCGGTGGTTGAGCATATCGCTGATGAGGTGATGGTAATGTATTTAGGCCGTTGTGTTGAAAAAGGCACTAAAGAACAAATTTTTAACTGTCCACGTCATCCTTACACTCAAGCGCTATTATCGGCCACTCCTCGACTTAAGCCTGATTTACGTCGTGAACGGATTAAATTAACTGGTGAATTACCGAGTCCAATTGATCCACCACCAGGTTGTGCATTTGCAGCCAGGTGTCGACATGCTTTTACACACTGTAGCCACTCACGGCCAATGTTAAGTAATTACCATGGTCAACAGGTTGCTTGTTTTGCTGCCGTTTTAATCAATAATTTAGCGGACACTCACGACTAATTGCTATATTTCTTAATTGAAGTGATAATAATATTTTTTAATATTATTATCACTTTTTATTATTAAGCTAACACGCTTGTGATTATCAGATATAGGGCAATATTTAGCTTAAATTAATTAACTAATCCACTAACTCTCTACAGAAAAAATAAATTAGCAAAAATTATTTATAACCGACATGATATTTTATAATACTGATTTGATTATAACTATAAATAATAAGAATATTTAAAAACTACTCTTATTATTGAATTTTATATTAATTATAATTAATGTATTTATTATTATAATAATTCCATTAATAATTATTTTTATGTTTTTTTATTTTATTTGACACACTACCTAATGTTTATTTAAGATGAAAACGCTTTAGACTAAGCGTTAATTTTATTAATTACAGGGAATTATTACATGGGAAAAAATAAACTAAGTTTTATCGCCTTAAGTATTGCTAGCATTCTTTCTTCTTTTCATATTAATGCTAGTGAAAATATTATTATTGATAATAATAAAAAAACAGATCTTGCGGTAGAAATGAAAAATGGCATTGAACATATTAATATTGAAAAAGCGAATAAAAATGGCATTTCCCATAATTATTATCAAAAATTTAATGTCAGTGAAAAAGGCGTTGTTATTCAGAATCCAACCTATTTAACGAACTCAGCAGCAAAATTTATTATTAACGAAGTCACATCTAATGAAAAAAGTCTGCTCAACGGTAAATTGCGGGTTCAAGGCGATAGTGCCTATTTGATGGTGGCTAATCCAAATGGTATTGAATGTAACGGTTGCTCTTTTTCAGGCACTAAGCAACAGTTATTAGTAACCGGTAAAATTAAATTAATTAACAATGAGGAATCAACAACCCTTCCACAAGGAAGTACTATTCAATATAAAAATGGCGATTTGAAAATTAATCCCTCAGCTGGAGCAAAGATCGTATTTAGAAATAGTGTTAAACCAGTTCATGATAGAGGAGTATTAACACTTATCACTAATGAAACAGTGATGTCTGATGGTTATCTAAAAGGTAACTTACTTAAAACCATTATTGGCAATAATGAAATTAAATTTTCTCCTAAACATAATGATAACTATTATTATGTAAAATATAATTTTTCTATCAGGCAAGAAAGTCCAGCTAATTATTCACTTATTCGTAAAGCAAAAAACGGTAACATGGATTTATATCGTGTAGCTGCTTATCCTGACTATGTTCATTCGGTGACAGGTCATCTTGGTCAGTTGGAAAATAGCCCTTATGCCGGTTTGGTTATTAAGGAAAAGGCAAGCGTAAAATTTGATGGATTGAGCATTACACAAACGGGTGATAGTCATGTTATTAATAAAGGGCAATTACATGCTAAAAGGTTTTATGCCAATGTGGATAACGAGATTATTAATGAGCGAGGTGCTAAATTGATTATTGGTGATGATAGTGATTATAAACCAAAAAATTTATTTAATTCCGAAATAAACGCCAAAAGACTTATTTTTGATAGCGCATATCTTAATATTAATAAGGCAAATATTTCATTCAATCTTGATTCATTTGGTAATTATGATGGCATTGTAAAGATTAATGATTCAACTATTAATTTAAACAGTAAAGTTTTTGTTAATACAGACTATATAGCAGATATAGAAAATAAAGATAAAATTAATGGTGGTAAGTTATATTTTGATAATTCAACGATAGACTTACAAAGTGAAAGGCTATTTTTTAATAACGGATTGATCTCAGGTAGTGGGTATCTGAAAATAAAATCATTTGCTGATTTGAAAAATAGCGGAACAATAGAAGTAAAACATCATATTAAAAAAAATCATGGAATGAATATATTAAAAAACCAAGAAATAATAGAAATAGATGCTATTAATGTTAATAATGATAACGGTAAGATAATCTCAGTAGGAGATTTAACAATTGATACAGTTAGCTTGTCTGCTATAAATGGTTCTATTTCAACGACACAGTTGAGGAAAAAAGCACTAATAAAAACCGCTAATATTGCACCCATTGATGAAATGTCATTCGCTGGAATTAAAAATGCTGAATTTGGTCAAAGTGATAAATTATAAGAAGCTGTATTTGAATAGTTAACTTTTTTTCATAGCGCCTACCAAAAAATAGGCGCTATTTTTTTATCAACAATTAGTTTGGTGAATGATAAATTCTATTATTAAGCTAATTAAAGAGCTAGCTAATATTTAATATGAAAAATGGGTTGCCAATTTTTATTGTTGAAATTTATTCCTGTAATAAAATAATAATATTGTTACAAATAATTATATTTTCTTTTTTTATTTTACTTGACGCATAATATAATGCCTATTTAAGATAAAAATGCTTCAGTCTAAGTATTAATATATTTTTTAAAGGGAATAATTATATGAAACGAAATAAACTGCATTGTATCGCTTTAAGTGTTGTCAGTATTTTTTATTCTTTCCATGTCACTGCTAGTCAAAATATAATTGTTGATAATAATAAGAAAACAGATCTTAGCGTTGAAATTAAAAATGAAATTGAACATATTAATATTGAAAAAGCGGATGAAAATGGTATTTCCCATAATTACTATAAAAAGTTTAATGTTAGTACAAAAGGTGCTGTTCTTGAGAATACAAACGAAGTAGCAGCAAAAATTATCGTTAATGAAGTGACTTCGGAAAAAAAAAGTTTACTCAAAGGCGAGTTAGCCGTTAATGGTCAACCAGCAGAGCTAATTATTGCTAATCCTAATGGAATTAAATGTGTCGGTTGTTGGTTTTCTGGTTCATCAATCCAGCGGTTATTAATAGGAAAAGTTTTTTATATAGATAAACATACTCTACCCAGATTAAGAGACGTGGGTTTTGATAAAGTAGAGGCAGGAGAAGTACTTTTACCGACTGAAAATGGCGATATTATATTTAAAGGTATTAATCATGTTCATGGTAGCGAAGAAGGACGTTTAGATCTTATCTCCCGCCATATTACGGTGATGGACAATAGTTCTCTTTCTGCAAACACGATTTATGCCATCATCGGTG
Organism: Arsenophonus sp. aPb; assembly: GCF_029873475.1. Classification (NCBI taxonomy): domain Bacteria; kingdom Pseudomonadati; phylum Pseudomonadota; class Gammaproteobacteria; order Enterobacterales; family Morganellaceae; genus Arsenophonus; species Arsenophonus sp. aPb. The sequence goes on along the minus strand of NZ_CP123499.1, from coordinate 3,068,120 downwards.
ATAATATTGTAAGAGTTTCTCATCATAATAAATTATCCATTATTGGAAAGAGTATGCCATCAGCTGCAATGCCTATTACCGGTTTGTCTATTGGGAAAAATGCAACAATTCAAGCTAAATATACAAATATTATTTTAACTGATAATAATTCAATAAATAATTTCTGAAGACGAATAACCTTGATTTTGATGTGCAAGGTAACTTTATTAATGAAAAAATGCGCAGTTAGCTATTGGTAATAATAGTAATTATAAACCAGAATAATTATTAAATCCTAAAATAAAAGCTAAAGGTTTTTAAATTTGACAATGCATATTTTTATATTAATAAAGTAAATATAATATTTGATCTAGTCTCATTATCTGTTATTTATGACAGTATTATAAATATTAATAATTATACTATTCAACTTGATAATTAATACAAATTATATATTATAGGCAATAATGAAAAAAGAGTGTAAATTATATTTTACTCACTCAATAACAAACATAGAAAATCAGGTTTTCTTTATTAATAGGAACCTAGTTTCAGCTACTGAGCATCTAAAAACGATATTATTTGTGATATAGAAAATAGTGGAACTGTAGAGATTATAGAAACCGGTCCAGTATCAGCATAAGTAGAAATACAATAAATATAGATGCTATTAATGCTATTAATGCTATTAATGCTATTAATGCTATTAATGCTATTAATGCTATTAATGCTATTAATGCTATTAATGCTATTAATGCTATTAATGTTAATAATGATAACGGTAAAATAAGTTAGCTGACGATTTAACGATTGATAAAGTTAGTTTGTCTGCTAAAAATGAGACTATTTCAACTATTGATAAGGAGAAAAAAGGCTAATATATACTAGTTGATGAAATAACATTAACTAGAATAAAAAATGCTGAATTTAGTCAAGTAATAAATTATTAACATGTATATTTGAACAATGAACCTCTCATCAATAGCGGCTAGGGTAAAGTAGTCGCTATTTTTTTCTAAGCAATAAATCAATTTCTATAAGAATAATATTCCATGAAATTATTAGAATGAAAATTCTATCATAAATATCTATAACAAAATTGTATTAGTTTATTGATTAAAATAGAACAACAGTGGTGAATGGTGTTTTTATTATATTTGCGTAATTTTATTTATCAATTTGCGATTTTATTGATTGTAACCATAGTCAATTATTAATATGTTTTATATCGTTTAAAATGATAATATTAGTAACCTGTATTAAACGACTATTTTTGACCATAATGTGATTAATAAAATTCGATTGACATCAATAAACTGTCAAAAAACGTAGTGGTGAACATAAAGCCTAACATGGTAGTCTTATAGTTCTAAAAATATCACAAATATTATGAGATTTAACCAGAGATCGGCTGTCTAAGCCCCGAGGTGGTACTTTCCGTTAAAAATAAATGTGGCATTTGATGGTTAAATCCAACAATTAACAACAAGAGGTTTGCATGCAGGGCATTAAAATGCGGTATTTTATTGGTGGCGTACTCATAACTTTGTCCAGCCAACTGCCGGCAGAAACTTTGCAACCTGATCCTGCCTGGCAGCAGGGTAAATTAGATAATGGTTTTTCCTGGCAACTATTACAAACACCGCAGCGGCCGAATGATAGGATCCAATTGCGATTAGTTATTAAAGCGGGTTCAATGGTAGAAACAGCAAGTCAAAGAGGCTTTACCTATTTAATCCCCAAAATGGCACTATTTCATAGTAAAACCTTAAGCAGTTCGCAATTACAGCAGTTATGGCACAATGCGATTGATCCAGCAGCACCGATCCCGCCGGCGATTGTCTCTTATGATGTCACCCTTTATAACCTAAGCTTACCTAATAATCGACCTGAATTACTTAAAGAGGCACTACAATGGTTGGCTGGCTCGGCAGCGGGTGGCCAATTTGATAAAAAATCCTTAATGATGATAACGCAGTTGCCAAAGAATTTGGTAGTAACACACCCAGCTAATGTAAAAGATCCTTTATGGCGGGCGAGAATAAGAGGATCAACGTTAATTGGCCATGAGCCGGGTGCGATGCCAGTGACGCCGGTTAAATTGGAAGAAATCAACAAATTTGTTCAACAATGGTATACGCCTGATATAATGACGCTTTATGTCGCTGGCCATGTTGATAGCCGTACATTGACGGAAAATATTAATCAGGTTTTTTCAACACTTAGTGGAAAACGCTCTATGCCGGTTACTATGGCTACCCTGCCTGTTGTTACACCACAAATAATTAATTTAACCAGCTTAGATCCAACAAAAGATACTTTATCGCTGACTTGGGATTTTGGTTGGCGAACAATTAACGATTCTGAAATGTTAAAGCGTTATTGGCGTGATGATTTAGCCAGAGAGACTATTTTTCGCTCAATTAAACAGGCTTTTGACAAAAAATATGGCAAAACTGTTGGAGTGAATATGGATTGCCGTATTCAATATCAGAGAGCGAGCTGTGCATTATTAGTATCAGCAGCACCTGAAAAAATGAAGAGTGTAACCGAAAGCTTGTTAGCAGAATTATTTGCCATTAATAATAAAGGTGTTTCTCAGGCCATATTTGAGCAAATAGTACAAGAAAAACAGCAGCAATTAGATCAGCTGTTTGCGGCTTATGCCAGAGTAAGTACTGACATATTAATTAATCAGCGACTGATTTCACAACAGAATGGTGTCATAGATATTGCTCCAGAACAGTTCCAGCGTCTGCGGCAAGCTTTTTTGGCAGAATTAACATTAGCTTTAATAACAGAGGATGCTAAACGCTTGGTTGCGCAGGAACCTAGCTTTATTTTTTCTCAACCAGCGGATAAAAGACAATTAGATATTGATCAGATTAGAAATAAGTTTAAACAGGTTCTGTGGTCGGCAGTGGCTACACCCGCAGCGGAACAGGAAGTAAATGAAGGCTCACCTGTTACCCGCGCTAATTGATAATGGTAAGGCATCATAGTTTAATGTTATTACTATATGGCTATCATAAATAGGCAACTTATCATTAAAAATAAATACAGTTATGCGGCAAATTGTTACTGGTGATTAATCTTTTCAGCGGTATTTATTTTACATAATTATTGGCTTTTAGTTGCTAAAATTTTATTACTAATAGGTTATTGAGCGTTAGTTTTATGGTTGCGTTGTTATGCAGGTTTATCTGTAGCTATCCAGGCAGCACAAAAAAGGGTCAAACGGGCAAAAAAGTAGAAAAAAGCCATAAGTCCAATAACTGAACCGAATGCTGCACCTGACGGTGAGCTTGCCAGATTAGGCAATACCCAAGTCATGATAGATTTAAGTATTTCAAAGCCAATAGCGGCGATTAATGTTCCTTTTATTAGCGAAATGCGACGAAATTGCTGATGGGGTAAGATCCAAAAAATCCATAGAAAAAGTAGATAATTTGCCATAATAGAGATGGTTAAACCGACTATTGTCCAAATTGGACGAAGCCATTCAATACCATCAAGATGCAATAGACTAACCAGTGTTGCTTGTGCTGAGCCGGCAATAGAAGTTAATGTTATGGTGATAACTAAGGCAATTAATAAGCCAATAAGAAAAAGAAAATCACGTAAGTAGCGCAAAAAAATAGATTCTTTCTCATCTTCGTTTCTTTCCCAGATATCACGAGATTGCGCCAAAATAGCTTGACGAAGGTTATTAACCCAATTAACACCGGAATAAAGTGCAATCGCTAAACCAGTTAAGCCGACGGCAGTACGTTGACGAATAGCGGTATCGATGCTTCTTTCCAGCGTTTGGGCTAATGTTGGATCACTGATGCTTTTTGAAATACCACGGATCAATTTTTCTAATAAATCGGGATTAGAAGCTAGTATAAAGCCAGTTGCAGCAAAGGAAAACATAAGGACAGGGATCAAAGAGAGAAAAGAAAAATAGGTAATAGCGGCGCCAAATTGGTTGCCCATACGGTCGTTAAATCGTTCTGCTGCACGGATCAAATGGGCAATAAATGGAATATTACAGATAACCTTAATCCACTTCTTTGAATAAATTAATGCTTTCTGACCACTAACAACACTTTTACTCAATGTGTTTTTCACCTTTTGCTCTCCTTATGCTGCATGGCTATTATTTGCTCAAAGTTGTTTTTAAGCATGGCCTATTTTTATCTAAATCCGTTTAATTTGCTGATGATTTATTTACTTGCTTTCAATGTTTCCTCTGCCTGACGAAGTTCAGTTTTGGCTTGTTGTAGTTTTTGTTGCTGCTTACTAATTTTATTTTTATCGCCTTTTGCTTGCGCTGCTTTTAAATCAACTTCACGTTCTTTAACTTTTAAGCGTTTTTTCTCAACTTCATTTTTATTTTTTTGATACACAGATTCAGACGTACAGTTCTGTTGTAAATTTTTTAACGCTTTTTCTAATCCATCAAGACGATGTTGATTACCCTGTTTTTTAGCATATTCAATTTCGGTCTGTAATTTTTGCTTTTTTATTTCACAGAGATTTATTTGTTGACTTGCAAATACTGAGTAACTACTAAGCATAAACGCAATACAACATATTGATAATGGTATTTTTCTCATCGTATATTCACCTTTTTATTGTTAATAGTCTATTTAGCATAATGCTATAAAGGCATTATGTCATTATTAGTGATTAATATTACTATGATAAAATGTGCGGTAATATAAGCCTAATAATGGCTATATTTTTAGCTCCCATAAAATAGTTTTTTTACATTAAATGGTAATAAATTTATGTTAAGTTATCGTCACAGTTTCCACGCAGGTAATCACGCTGATGTGTTAAAGCATATTGTACAAAGTTTGATTATTGAGTCCCTTAAGGAAAAAGAAACACCTGTTCTTTATCTTGATACCCACGCTGGAGCTGGTCGTTATCAACTAACAAGTAAGCATGCTGATAAGACAGAAGAATATCGTGAGGGAATTGCGCGTTTATGGCAAAGAGATGATTTGCCGACAGAGTTAGCTGCTTACCTAACAGTAATGACTAAACTTAATGCCAAGGGTGATCTCCGTTATTATCCAGGCTCGCCATTATTGGCTAAGTTTTTGTTACGCGAACAGGATAAATTGGTATTGACTGAATTACATCCTAGTGATTATCCCTTACTGCGCTCAGAATTTGCAAAAAATAAGCGAGCACAAGTTTTACGGCAAGATGGTTTTCAACAGTTAAAATCTAAGTTACCGCCATCAAGTCGTCGAGGTATTATTTTGATTGATCCATCCTACGAATTAAAATCAGATTATCAGTCAGTCGTTAACGCTGTTTTAGAAGGTTATAAACGGTTTGCTACAGGAATTTACGCTATTTGGTATCCGGTAGTTTTACGCCAGCAAGTTAAACGAATGATTCACGGACTGCAAAATAGCGGGATACGTAAAATATTAAAGGTTGAGTTAGCAGTGCGTCCAGATAGCGATCAACGAGGAATGACGGCGTCCGGTATGATAATTATTAATCCACCTTGGAAACTGGAACAACAAATGCGTATATTACTACCATGGTTACATAAGGTTTTAGTACCAGAAGGAATAGGTCATACCTGCGTAGAGTGGATTGTACCGGAATAAATTTTTTATTCTGATAATAGTTTGCTAGTTTTAAACGGGTTAATAATAAATAGCCAGTATAAGAATGTTCGTTAAACTGTAATTTAATTAATAAAATGGAAATAAAATAACGATGAGTGAGCATTATAATTATATTGCTATTGGTGGTGGTAGCGGTGGAATTGCTTCAATAAATCGTGCGGCTATATATGGTCAGAAATGTGCTCTTATTGAAGCAAAAGCTTTAGGCGGAACTTGTGTCAATGTTGGTTGTGTACCCAAAAAGATCATGTGGTATGCCGCACAAGTTGCCGAAGCGATTCAAGCTTATGGTCCTGATTATGGTTTTAATACCTCAATTAATCATTTTGATTGGCAGAAATTGATTACTAACCGGCAAAGCTATATTAATCGTATCCACCAGTCTTATGAATTGGGTTTGAGCACTAATCAAGTTAAGGTTATTAACGGGTTTGCGCGTTTTATTGATGCTCATACCATCGAGGTTAATGGCAGCAAGTTAACCGCAGATCATATTCTGATTGCTACTGGTGGGAGACCTGTTTGGCCTGATATTCCTGGAGCGGAATATGGCATAGATTCAGATGGTTTTTTTCAATTGACATCATTACCTAAGCGAGTTGCAGTTGTTGGTGCGGGTTATATTGCTGTCGAATTAGCTGGCGTGTTAAATGCTTTGGGTAGTGAGACCCATTTGTTTGTTCGTCAGCATGCGCCTTTGCGTCATTTTGATCCTATGGTGGTTAAATCACTGGTGGGGATTATGAAAAATGAAGGATTAACATTGCATACTGAATCTATTCCTAAAGCCGTTATTAAAAATTCTGACGGTAGTTTAACTTTACAGTTAGAAAATGGCAAAGCCCAAACTGTTGATACTTTAATATGGGCAATTGGCCGTGAGCCAATGACAGATAATTTGGATCTTGATTTGGCTGGTATAGAACGGGATAGTAAAGGTTATATTAAAGTTGATAAATTCCAAAACACAAATGTAGAAAGAGTGTATGCAGTCGGTGATAATACCGGGGCAGTCGAATTAACCCCAGTTGCAGTAGCGGCTGGCCGTCGATTATCAGAACGTCTATTTAATAATAAACCTGATGAGTATCTGGATTATACTAATATACCTACAGTGGTATTTAGTCATCCGCCAATAGGCACAGTGGGTTTGACTGAACCACAAGCAAAAGAAAAATTTGGCAGCGATAAAATTAAAGTATATCAATCTTCTTTTGTTTCAATGTACACAGCGGTAACAGCTCATCGTCAACCCTGCCGAATGAAGTTAGTTTGTGTTGGCGAGGAAGAGAAAATTGTCGGTATCCATGGTATCGGTTTTGGTATGGATGAAATCTTGCAAGGTTTTGCGGTTGCTTTAAAAATGGGCGCCACTAAACAAGATTTTGATAATACCGTGGCAATTCATCCAACGGCAGCAGAAGAGTTTGTTACTATGAGGGGTTAGTTTAGAAAACCCACCATAGAATGAGTAGACCCGAAATTACAGTTAAGTAATTTCGGGTCATAGGCTTTCGCTTGATGCTGAGGAACTGACACCGCGACTAAGGCGGGAGAAGAACCATCTGCTAGCTACATTTCAAACAATATGCCAAGTGCTTAGAGTTGTCAATTGTTTTTCAAATGAAACAAAGACTTTCGCTTCATTGTGTGTAAACATTGGCACAATGAGTTTAAAACATCAAAAAATTATGCCATTTAATTACGACTATGATGAGCCAAGACGGCTCATTACACAAAGTAGACTATCTAGCTACAGTACTTCGATTGCTACAGAAAATGATGCACAACTTTTTGGAGCCTATAGTTGGAACCTTGCTGTTGTCGGTGCATTTTATCCACTACTACAGATCATAGAAGTGTCTTTGCGAAACGCCATCAGCAATGCTGCAAAACTAAAAGCAGAACAAGCTGGGGTCAATGGTTTTTGGTTCGACAACCTTCCTTATTGGCAAGAGAGTAATGATCAAAGTCAACCGATTACGGCAGAGCAAGTTAAAAAGTTCAAAAGCAAAATTAAAGCTGCAAAAGGAGCAGCAAAAAAAGCATTAGAAGATAAAGGGGAAGTCGACCCTACACCAAATCATGATCAGATTATCGCTCAGACTGATTTTTCTACCTGGGAATATATTCTATAAGCACTACTACGACGGTTCTGACAATAGTTATATGTGGCCGACAGGCCTAATTAAAGCCTTCAAGAAGCTCCCAAGAACAACTGAAAGTAACCCTATGTTTCATCAACGAGATATCATTCGTAGAAGAATAGAGGAAGTTCGTTATTTCCGGAATCGTGTATCGCACAATGAATCCACGTGGCGACTATCTGATGTAGGAGAAAAAGAAGACATCATATCTCTGCTGACAACTAGGCTTGACAAGATGATGGAGCTTCTTTTTTGGATTTCTCCTAAATTCCAGAGATACGTAAAAGACATCGGGATCGAAGCCAGAATTAGACAAGTGCTACACATAACCGAGTTAGAGCGTTACATGCATATCTACGAAAATATTGAGATTTCTGATATTGATGCATTGCTTGTCCTAACAAAAAGGGTCAATGAGACAAACATTCGTAGCCACTTTAATGTTAGTGGTGAAAATGGAATTTTAATGCCTCACAACACACATTTGATTCAATGATCTGTTGTTTTACTAGCAAACGAAAACTTTGGAAAATGACACCCTTATAAGAGCAGTTTTAGGGAAAATTGAGCTAAAACATAAAATTTCTGGAAAATGCTTACCAGCCTTATGATTAAAGTTTTTACAGAAATCTTCCAGATTTCAGATGTGGTAGTAAGCCATAACCATGAAATAATCCCTGTTTTTTCAGTGTTTTTTCATTGATGGTTTTTCTAAATCGTGTGGAAATGCAATAACCTATAAATCAGAAGTTGGCATTTTTTACCAACTTTTGAAGGTTAACAGTTAACTCCGTACAAAGGCCAATAAATCAGTATTGATAGTATCCGCATCTGTAGTAGGCATTCCATGTGGAAAACCAGTATAGGTTTTCAACGTGCTGTTTTGTAATAATTTTGCCGCTAACGGAGCGGAGGATTCATAAGGAACAATCTGGTCATCAACACTATGCATTACTAGAACTGGGATAGTAGTAAGTTTCAAATCTTCGGTAAAATCTGTCTGTGAAAGAGCGACAATACAATCATAATGCGCTTTGGCACTGCCCATCATACCCTGACGCCACCAATTCCGAATAATGCCTTCCGACGGCTTTGCATTGGGTCGATTGTAACCATAGAATGGTCCAGCTGGGAGGTCATAATAGAATTGTGCTCGATTGGCTGCTAACTTAGCCTGCATATCATCGAAAACAGATTTAGCTAACCCTTTGGGGTTATTGTCACTTTGTATCATGATAGGAGTAACTGCGCTGATAAGCACTGCTTTAGAAACACGCTCTTCACCATGACGAGCGATGTAGTGGATGACTTCACCACCTCCAGTAGAATGGCCTACATGGATGGCTGTCTGTATGCCAAGATGGTTCACTACAGCGGCAACATCATCAACGTAATGATCCATATCATGACCATCCCAGACTTGGCTGGAACGCCCATGGCCGCGACGATCATGCGCTACCACACGGAAACCTTGTGCTAAGAAAAATAACATTTGATTATCCCAATCGTCAGAACTTAATGGCCAGCCATGATGGAAGAAGATCACCGGAGCATTTTGTGATCCCCAGTCTTTATAGAAAATTTCAACTTTATCTTTTGTGGTTACATATCCCATGACTAATCCTTATACTTGTTTGTAGTTTTAATCAAAAGTAACTTGATTATTTAGCTATTTTTTATGTAGTTTCAGGTGTGTTGGAGAGTAGCCTAAAAAAGTTTGGCTTTTAAAAAGACACTAGCTGAGTATGGCAATATTTAACTCTCAGCGTGGTTTAAGCGCGTTCTGGTTGGCTAAAACCGTACTTAAATAATTTTAATAATAGCTTACTTAAGATAACTTTCTAATATAGAAAGGGTTTATTTTTAGTAAAAGATTGATCATCGAATTATATATGTTATGGGACTATTTAGTTTCTTACAAATATAAATAGATAGGATTTTTTTATTGTAATCGGTGTAAACGATGTAGCATTAATTACTAAATATCTTGATCATCAATACCCAACTATTTTTTCAGGCTTATTTTTATAAGCTACCTTAGATTAGCCCAGAATAACCCAATATTATTGTTGATTATATTTTTTATCTAGAGCTTATAATAAAATTTATGTTAATAAAAAGAATTCATTTAATTATTTATTGTTGCTGTTATTTGATTCTAACCAATTAACTATATAGTCGGCGATCTGTTCAGGGGAGTTGATATCCAATTGTAAAAGGTGGGTAGCTTGTTTGTCATCACTTGCAACTGCTATTACGTATTGATCCAAAATATCCACGAAAGGACGGTTAATGGTCGTTCGGTATAATGCAATTTTAGGAATACTTTCTTCTTTAAATCCTTCAACTAAAATTAAATCGGTCTGTTGAGGATCAAATTGATTGGCTAAATAAGTTAAATCAAGGATGGGGTTTTGTGGAGTTTCAGTCATTAATGCCCAACGCTGTTGGCAGGCAATTAATGTTTGCTTGGCGCCTGCTTGGCGTAATTGGTAGCTATCTTTATTCGGTTTATCAATGTCCATATCATGATGGGTATGTTTGATAACCCCAACTTGAATATTCTTTTTCCCTAGTAAAGGAATAACTTTCTTTAATAGCGTTGTCTTTCCTGTACCACTATAAGCAGTAATTCCAAGTAGTGGGATTGCTTTTTTATTTATCATTTGTTTGCTGTTGCTCCCATTGATAGCATTCTGCCAACGTATTCAGATTAACAAAATTTTTGCCATTACTGGCAAAATTTACGGCTGAAGCGCTAATTTTTTTCATAAAAGCCATTACCTTATGCTGATGCTTAATTAAATTTTCTTCTAAGGCTGGGATAACAGAACGATGAAGTAATGCGAAAGTTGGATGGTTCGAACCAGCGCTAGTGACATAACTGCCTACATTTTCTTTGCGACCTTGCCAAAGTTTCATCACTAGGTCATCAGGAAAATCAGGAACATCACAAGGTACAAAAACAACCCAAGATGTTTGAGCTGCATGAAGAGATGCTAACATGCCGGCTAAGGGGCCAGCAAAATTGACTATGGTATCAACAATAACAGGATATCCTGCTTGTTGATATTCTGTAATATTTCGATTGGCATTAATGATAAGATAATCAACTTGTGGCAACAGTTTTGAAATTGCGTATTGGTAAAGGGGTTTACCTGCAATCTGGATTTGCCCTTTATCGCACCCATTCATTCGACGGGCTTCTCCACCTGCTAATATTACGCCAGTAACTACAATTTTGACCATACTTAATTTACCTATCACGCTGAAGTCTTTAATTAAATTATTTATTTAATCTTGTTATAAAGAACATTTTATATCACGGAAAAAAGAATTAAATATTGTAATATCTTAACCAATTTTTAATGAAAAAATTGGGATTTATTAAAAATATTTTTAATATTTTGTTATTTATATTGATTATATAGAGGTTGGAAATTCAAAATTAGCGGTAAAATAAATTATTGCAATTTTAGATCGGTATAACACTTTCGATTGGAATACTAATTACGACAACTTGATTGTTTCTGATAGCCATATCAATAATTATTCGGAAAATAATAGAATTAAAAGTGAAAATCACTAGATTGAGTAATATTTATAAGCCTATCATTCTTTAATGATACTTATTCTTGTACCACTTTCGCCCATCAATATTCCATTACTACCATCGACATCAAATTGGTAAATCAATCCCTTTTCTGTTAGTTTTATATTACGTAACTTTATTATTTTTAACACTTTTTCATTATAAAAAACAGCCATGCCGGGTTTTAGTCTCTGAAAAGTTGTTTTACGTTTTGGTTGTATATTAAACATAGTAACTTTCCTAAAATATTTTTGTATTAATGTATTTGAATAATTCATCTAGAAATTTTTTATAAAGTATTTGCATATCTGTTTGTAATAAATTTTTAGAATAAATTTAAATATTATAGAAAAAATTAACTTTCACATAATTTTATCTCCAGTTATTTTAATGATAGACATTTAAATAAATTTCCCAAGTGTTGACGAAATCTTTTAATTAAAAATTAACTTATAATATTTAATGAACAACTATTTTAATATTCATTTTCAGATATCTTGTAATTATAAAACAGTGTATTATATGGGTAAATACCTAGATTTTAGGTATTGTTAGGGATGAAAATTATTAATATAATTGACGATTTAATTATTTTATGGGAATAAATTTTGTTACAGATTGCGCTTGCTCAGATTGATACAATTTTGGGCGATAAGGAAAGTAATTTATTAAAAATAGAAAGATTATGTAAAAAAGCGGCATCGAATAATACGGATATTATCTGTTTCCCTGAATTAGCAACAACTGGCTATTCGCCAGAATTATTGCGTACTAAACTATGGTCGCTTAGTGAATCGAATGGCGGAGAAACTGACCAGTTATTAAGTAAACTCTCAACACAACTAAATTTAACCATTATATGTGGATTTATTGAACGTGGAGAAATTTTAGGTAAAATTTTTAATTCAGCAGGTGTTTGGACGCCAAACAATAAAAGTTGGATTGGAACATTTCAAAAAACGCATTTGGTTAACCATGAAAGAACTTGGTTTACTGCAGGTAAGAGTATACCTATATTTGACACGCCAAAGTGCCGTATTGGTGTAATGATTTGCCATGATGCTGGTTTTCCTGAACTCGCAAGAATTTTAGCCTTGAAAGGAGCAGATATTCTGTTTCTTCCTGCCGCCTGGCATAAAGAAAATAAAGATATTTGGTCGATAAATTGTGCCAGCCGAGCTTTGGAAAATGGCATTCATTTGGTGGCTGTAAATAGATGGGGCAAAGAAAAAGATCTCAATTTCTTTGGTGGCAGTCAATTAATAGGAGCACGTGGACAGTCGTTAAAAGTAGCATCTTGTGATGATGAAGATCTTGCTTTTTGCGAGGTTGATTTTAACTTACAAGCAAAAAGCAGATTAGAGATACCTTATTTGCGGGATAGGCGGACAGATATTTATTCTATCAAATATTTATCTGAAAAATAGTCGATTTATTTTTTGTTGGAAAAAATGCATAGTATCCAATATGCGATACTGGCGCTTAATAAGGAATTTAGTGATGGTATGCCAAAGTCAGTTGTAGCGCCAACAACGCTGCCTAATAGACAAGATACAATGGCATTCCATCCGACTAAAGGTATTGATGTTAAGCTTGGTAGTTCACCCGTTTGTCTAGAAGAATCAAGTATTTTACGATTAGTGTGAATGATATAATAATCAATCAACATAACGCCAATAATAGGAGGAAAAAGGATACCGAGAAATGTAAGGAAAGTGACAAATTCTTCTAAGATACCTAAAACAGATAAAATAGTTCCTATACATCCCAAAGTAATTGTTAACCAAACGTAAGACAACTTTTTGCCAGTTAGCCCTTCAACAGCACTTGCAACCCCTAATGATGAAGAATAAAGGTTCAAGTCATTAATTTTTATAGCTGATAATATAACTGTAAGAAGACCTATCCAACCGGCTGTTTGTCCCATAATTGTCACTACATCATGTGTGTTCAGTGCATGGGCAATTAATATTGCAATACCATTAACAATAAATTCACCGATGACAATCGATGTTAATGTCATCCAAAAAACATGCTTACTACTTTGACAATAGCGGCTAATATCTGGTGTAGTGAAGGCGCCAGTCATACAGCCACCAACAACGGCTGTGATCGCAGCACTTAGACTCATTGCTGTACCGGTAGGTGTAGTCGTGATTAAATTGATAATATTATGATCTTTTACTAATAAAAAGAAAATCCAGCCTACTACTAGACTAAATAGCGGTACAGAGATTTTTGCTGTCCAATTTAAAGCCTTAACGCCGAAAGCAACTAACGTTGTTAGTGTTAAGCCTGAAATGATAGCAGCCCAGCTAAAACCGAACCAATTATTAGTAGAATAATTTAGGCTGTTAGCTAAAATTGAATTTTGTATACCGAACCAACCGAGTAGACTAACAGCGATAATTATCCCGACCAGTGATGAGCCCAGACGCCCAAATCCGCACCAACGAGAGAGTAAACTAATTGATAATCCCTCTTTTGCACCGGCAACCCCCAAACCCAAACTTAATAATTCTAGTATTAGGGTACCGCATAATGTTGCTATCATTGCTTGCTCAAATGTCATAGCATGACCCAACATTGCACCGAGCATAAATTGGGATAGTGAAGTCATTTGCCCTATTCTGATTAATGTTACATTTAATAAACTTAATCTGGCACTAAGAGGCACCCTATATAGTGAATATGAAGCATGGTCAGACATATATTAATTTCCTTATTGTTTTGTGTTTGATTTATTTAACAAATTTTATTTCATTTTTTAAAAATTTTTGTGGAATATATCTATCAAATCCAGTTGATTTACAGTATTCAATGAACTGTCTTAAACAATGTACATCCACTTTTTTATAAATGCTCTTAAGATGGACTTCTACTGTTTGGATAGCAATGTTTAAGCATTTCGCTATTTCTTTACTATTGAGTTTTTGCTGAGCAAGGAAAACGATATCAAGTTCTCTATTGGAGAAAAGATCATTAGGCGGAGTAAATAAATATACAGAGGGATGGGCGATGTTTATACATAAGTTGGCTAATTCACGTCCGTGATAAATTGTTCCTATAATTTCACCAAATTCGTTATAAAACGGCCGCTTTTCGAAAAAGTAGGGTTTTAATCTTTTTTCCTTAAAATTAAATGAGGTTTGAATAACAGCCTCTTTTTTGTCATTAAAAATTACATTGTTATCATGTATTATTAAATCTGAGGATAATTCTGCAACGGGATGAGGTAATTCGCTATCAAGTATTCCTTCTATATTAAAATCGAGCTTTATCCCTAGGTGACTGAAGTTATTAACATAAACATATCTCGAGTTTAAGTCTTTAATTCCCCATGGATCTTTCTCATGTTTTAAAAATGAGTGTAAGCTACCTAATTTTTTGTCTGATATGGTTTTTCCCATTGAAATAACCTTTTTGTTTTTAAATGGCTAAACCTTTTTTTATGAAAAAATGATATATTTTGCTTAGATTTTTTAAACTTCGGGCGCAGCATTAATTTTTTTTACAATAAGATTACACTGGGACATATTTAAATAGTTATTTGGCCTTATTTTAAACGGATGAATACTAGATTGATCAGTGATAATTTTCTCATTTTTTGAATATGGTGGAATCGAGAAATTTACTAATGTTTGTGGATTTACTTTAAATTTTGAAGAAACATCTGGCGAGCTAATACTGCTTTGCTGTAACTTATTTATAACACTAGTAAGATTCCAATTATGTATAAAATCAACAAACATTTTTCATTCCCTTATTTTGATAGTGATAATTATCATTCGGGTATAGATTGCAGGAGATAAAACTTCGCTTATTAGAATTTCCTGATGTAAATATTACTTTAACCTAACCGAATTTTCTTACATGAAACAACAGTTAATTAAAGAATTTATATTTAAATTCTCGTACGTAATATTGCAAATGATAGATTTATCATATTGGATAAACTAAAAAAACGCTGATAATTATTATTAGCGTTTTTTAGTAACAAAAGATTTGTTTTCTCTGAATAGGCTATTTTACCACAACAGATAATTAATATTTTTTCAACAGAAAATAGTGCTAAAAATTTGGCAATATTTATTTAATTTAGAGACTTTTTAAGCCATGACAAATAATTGATATCGCCATCGGTTACTGCTATTGCTAACAATTCGGGAACTTGATAAGGATGATGGGTTTTGATGTGTGAAAAAACTTTATCTTGTAAACTGATATGCGTTTTGATGAGCATTTGTACTTCAGTTTGTTGTTCTAGTTCACCTTGCCAGTGATAAAACGAAATAGCTTTTGGTAAAAGCGTAACACAAGCTGCGAGTTTTTTAGTAAGCAATTGTTTAGTGATTATTTTTGCGGTTGCTTCATCGGGTGTCGTACAGAGAACAATGCGAAAACCTTCATTATTTTGGTGTGAAATCGTTTCATTTAAATGCTGTTGCATCATAAGCAATTACCTTTGAAAATATGTTGAAAGGAATTAGAACGACTTGTTGGACGAGTGTTAATTAATAAAAAACATGTGAATTAAAAAATTAGTTATATCTAAATTATGTAGTAAATGCATTACAATATGTTAATTATTTTTTATGTAGATAATGTATGTTAAAACCATTATTTTATTCATTATTGCTAATGTAATATAACCAAAAATAATTTGGTGGGGTTGATTTATTATAAATATATTTATCGATGAGACAGCTGATATTTTAACTTAATAGATGATAGTAAATAATAAGAAAAAATATAAATTTTATGTTAACTGACAAAGTAACGCTTTCTCTTGCAGATAATCCTTGGTAATTTGTAAAAATAATTCGTTATTAAGGCATTGAAAAATGAAATATCATCGGTTAAATGAAGTTATTGAACTACTGCAACCTATATGGCAGGCATATCCAGAGTTAAATTTGGTTCAATTATTAGAAAAATTAGCTGAGGAAGCTGGTTTTAAAGGGGATCTATGTGATTTGACTGACGATACTTTGATCTATCATTTAAAAATGCGTAGTTCTCCAACGCAAGCCGTGATACCTGGGTTGAAAAAAGATTATGAAGATGATTTCAAAACAGCGCTTTTGCGTGCTCGAGGCATTATTAAAGATTAACCAGATAGAGATAATAAAGTGACACAGCAAAGTGCTTTTCATTTCAAAACGATTACCCCGGATTTAATTCTTGATGCATTAATAGAAGTCGGATTATACCCTGATTCAGGGATAATCGAGTTGAATAGTTATGAAAATCGAGTTTACCAGTTTGTAGATGAACAGCGTAAACGTTACGTTGTGAAATTTTATCGTCCTGCTCGCTGGAATCGGACGCAGATTCAAGAAGAACATGATTTTATGTTATCTTTGCATGAAGCTGGTTTATCCGTTATTGCTCCGCTATTTTTCGCTGGGCAAACTGTATTGGAATATAGAGATTTTTTGTATGCAGTTTTTCCAGTTGTTGGTGGACGACAGTATGAAGCTGATAACTTGTTACAGTTAGAAGAAGTTGGCCGATTAATTGGACGGATCCATCAAATAGGATACCAACACAATTTTACCACCCGCCCGACTATTGGAATTGATGAATATTTAATTACGCCTCGTAATATTTTAGCTAACACTTCTTTATTGGCTACTGATTTAAAGCCGAGTTTTCTATTAGTTCTTGATAAACTAATTTTAGAAGTAAAAAAACGGTGGTCTCAACAGTATCGTTGCCTTCGCTTACAGGGTGATTGTCATCCTGGTAATATTTTGTGGCGAGATGGCCCTTTTATTGTCGATTTTGATGATGCTCGTAGTGGCCCAGCAGTACAAGATTTATGGATGCTTTTAAACGGCGAACGTCAGGAACAACGAATTCAATTGGAAATATTATTAGAAGGTTATACTGAATATACGCATTTTGATAATGAACAGTTGTCTCTGATTGAGCCTTTACGGGCTATGCGAATGGTGCATTATTTATCATGGATTGTTCGGCGTTGGCAAGATCCTGCTTTTCCACGTGCTTTTCCGTGGATGATTGAATATGATTTTTGGCATAAACAGCAGTTACTTTTTTCTGAACAGATCAATGCGCTGAATGAACAGCCTTTGCAACCCAGTTTAGCATATTAATAAATAGAAAATACTTTTGGAGAATGAGTAATATGAACAAGTTTTGGTTAGCTTTAATAGGGTTAGTAATGTCTTATGGTGTGTCTGCAGCAAATTACACGGAGGGTACTGAATTTATCAAAATACAAAAAACGGTACAAAATGCCCCTCGCGTAGTAGAGTTTTTTTCTTTTTACTGTCCACATTGTTATCAATTTGAATCCGTCTATCATGTATCACAAACAGTAAGAAAAAATTTACCTAAAGATATTAAAATGGAACGTTACCATGTTGATTTTTTGGGGCCACTAGGCGCTGAGTTAACCAAAGCCTGGACGGTAGCAATAGTGTTAAAGGTTGAGGATAAGGTGTCACCGTTACTGTTTGAAGGAATCCAAAAGTCAGGATCGATAAACACACCTGCTGATATTAAAGCAGTATTTATTAAAGCTGGCGTCAAAAGTGAAGAATATGATGCAGCGCTAGATAGTTTTGTCGTTAAATCGTTGGTGGTAAAACAACAGCAAGCAGCGAAAGATTTTCAATTACGTGGCGTACCAGCTATGTTTGTTAATGGTAAGTATATGGTACGTAACAATGGTATAACAGTTGAAGACGCCGACCATTATGCTAAAACTTATTCTGATGTTGTTAACTTTTTAATTAGCAAATAAGTAAGTCTTTTTTCCACCCTTTTTTAATAGCGCCATGTTGTACCAACGGTTTAACATATTGGTACAACAGCGGATTTTTTCTTTTTTTTGGCATATTATTCTGTAATATCCACAAAAAAATGTTAACCAACAAAAATGGCAATACGATATTATTTTTATCCGTAACGTCTTGATTCTCATTTAATATTGTTTTCTAAGTTAAATCTGTTTAACTATTGAATGTAGTATAATAAGAAGATTTACACACAAGTTTATCCACAGGATGTTCTGGTGCTATCAGCGGTGGAAAAGTGACAAATTGAAAATAAATTCAGGCAAAATTCGTCTCTCTCTCGTGAGTGTGGCATTCTATCACTATTAATTACTTTGATGATGAAAAAGACTATGGCTCAAATTGCAGAAAATCCATTTATTCTAGTTGATGGCTCTTCTTACCTTTACCGCGCATATCATGCTTTTCCCCCATTAACCAATAGTGCAGGTGAGCCAACCGGTGCTATGTATGGTGTTCTTAACATGCTCCGTAGTTTAATAATGCAATATAAGCCGAGTCATATTGCGGTAGTATTTGATGCGAAAGGAAAAACTTTTCGGGATGAATTATTTGAGCAATACAAATCTCAACGACCACCGATGCCTGATGATTTGCGTGAACAGATAGAGCCGCTACATGAAATGGTTGCTGCTATGGGACTTCCCCTGCTGGTTGTTGCTGGTGTAGAAGCTGATGATGTAATAGGTACATTAGCTTTACAGGCTAGTAAGAAAGGGTTACCTGTATTAATCAGTACAGGAGATAAAGACATGGCTCAATTAGTGACTACTGATATTACACTCATTAATACTATGACAAACACCATTTTAGGACCGGCAGAGGTTGCTGATAAATATGGTGTGCCGCCTGAGTTGATGGTTGATTTCCTCGCGTTGATGGGGGATTCTTCCGATAATATTCCTGGTGTACCTGGTGTCGGAGAAAAAACAGCATTAGCTTTATTGCAAGGAATTGGCGATCTGGCAACGATTTACCAGGATTTATCAGCAATTGCCCCTTTGGGATTTCGTGGGTCGAAAACATTGGCAGAAAAGATGGCGCAACATAAAGATATTGCCTTCTTATCTTATAAATTAGCCACAATTAAGACTAATGTTGACTTAACGACAGATTATAATGGGTTGGTTATGCAGGCGCCTGATATTGAAAAATTACACGCGCTTTTTAGTCGTTACGAATTTAAGCGTTGGTTAGCTGATTTAAAAAATGGTGGTTGGCTAACCAAAAAAACAGGTCAATCTCCAACGACAGTCTCTGTTAACAATAATGATATTTCTTTGGCTAAAGAGCCTGTTGCCGCATTATCAACAGAACATTATCAAACAATATTGACCAAAGCTGATTTGATGCAATGGATTAAAAAACTACAATCGGCAAAGTGTTTTGCCTTTGATACTGAAACTGACAGCCTTGATACGCTATCTGCCCATCTCATTGGACTCTCTTTTGCCATTGAAAAAGGTAAAGGTGCTTATCTCCCGCTAGGGCATGATTATCTTGATGCACCACAACAATTACCCTTAGATGAGGTATTAGCGGCGATAAAACCGATTTTAGTTGACGAAAATATTCGGAAGATCGGTCAGAATTTAAAATTCGATTACGGCGTGATGGCAAATTATGATATTGAATTAAAAAATATGGCCTTTGATACGATGTTGGAATCTTATGTATTAAATAGTGTCGCCGGACTTGGACGTCATGATATGGATAGTTTGGCACAACGGCATCTCAATCATAAAACCATAACCTTTGAAGAGATTGCCGGCAAAGGAAAAAATCAGCTAACGTTCAATCAAATCCCACTTGAGCAAGCGTCAACTTATGCAGCCGAAGATGCAGATGTCACTTTATTATTACACCAAACGCTTTGGCCTCAACTTGAGGCAGAACCAAAATTAAAAGGAATTTTTCAACAGATAGAAATGCCGCTAGTACCGGTATTAGCTCATATGGAGCGAGTTGGGGTGCTTATCGATGCAAATAAGCTTGCTAAACAATCTCAGGAAATAGCAAGCCGATTAATAGAAATTGAAAAAGAAGCTTATGCTATTGCTGAGCAAGAATTTAATTTAGCATCCCCGAAACAGTTACAAGCTATTTTGTTTGAAAAACTTCAATTACCAGTGGTAAAGAAAACACCAAGTGGGGCACCTTCCACTAACGAGGAAGTACTAGAGGAGCTGGCCTTTAGTCATGAGCTACCAAAAATTATTTTGCAACACCGTAGTTTGTCAAAATTGAAATCGACATACACCGATAAACTACCGATGATGATCCATCCAAAAACGAAACGGGTACATACTTCTTATCACCAGGCAGTAACGGCAACCGGTAGACTCTCTTCTCGCGATCCTAATTTACAAAATATTCCGGTTAGAACTGAGGAGGGACGAAGGATCCGCCAAGCTTTTATCGCTCGTGATGGTTATAAAATTATCGCTGCAGATTATTCGCAAATTGAATTGCGTATTATGGCTCACCTTTCACAGGATAAAGGATTGCTTGATGCTTTTGCCGAAGGACAAGATATTCATAAAGCAACTGCGGCAGAGGTTTTTGGTGTATTGTTGACTGATGTTACTAATGAACAGCGCCGTAGCGCAAAAGCGATTAATTTTGGTTTAATCTATGGTATGAGCGCTTTTGGATTATCCCGTCAGTTAGGAATTACGCGTGGCCAGGCGCAGCATTATATGGATCGTTATTTTGAGCGCTATCCTGGTGTTTTGAGTTATATGGAGCGTACCCGTAAGCAAGCTGCGGAGCAAGGATATGTTGAAACGCTAGCAGGACGCCGACTCTATTTGCCTGATATTAATTCCCGTAATGCAATGCGACGTAAAGCATCTGAACGTGAAGCAATTAACGCCCCGATGCAAGGAACAGCGGCCGATATTATAAAGAAAGCGATGATCGCATTAGATAAATGGATTGAATCGATAAAACCTGATCTCTATATGTTGATGCAAGTACACGATGAATTAGTATTTGAAGTAAAAGAGTCTGAGGTTGATCGGTCACAACAAAAAATCCGTCAGTTAATGGAACAAAGTATGCAACTAACTGTTCCACTAAAAGTTGATGTTGGTATTGGTGATAATTGGGATGAAGCACATTAAATAATAAAGTATTTTGTCCGAGGAGGCTGCATTTATGCTATTTGTCGATAAAAATTTTAGTTAAACTAACTTATTTTTATTCGTGACAAAATAACGTAATAGGTAATCACTTACTTTTATTAGATGAGTAACCCAACAGTTTTAGCTAAGCAATGCAGTTTTTATCACTAAAAATGTATAATATTGACTAATAATGCACTAAAGTTATCAAAAAATAAGTATTGATTACATTAAGTAAAGTTATAGCCTCAATGCAGTGAAAAAAAAGTAACAAAACAACTTTTTTTTCTTCGCGAAATAAAGTAAAGTAATTCGCGTAGGGTACAGAGGTAAGATGTTCTATTTTTAAAATCTATTACTTTATGTAATCAGATAAGCTGATTATTAAGCTGCTCTAGTCAAATAATAGACTAGAGCATTTTTTTATTTGTATTTAAGAAAATGTAAAAATTTTGATAAAAAATGTCTTTAATTATTCTTTATGTTGATTAATTGCGTTCAGAATGTTGTTCGTTAAACCATTCATCTAATTTAAGTTGTAATTTATCAATACCCATTTTTTTTAATGAAGAAAAGGTTTCAACTTGTATATTACCAGCCACTGTTTTTAATTTATTACGTACTGCTATAAGTTGAGCTTTTCTTTTATTCGGTACTAGTTTGTCTGCTTTGGTTAGCAATACAAGTATGGGGATATTCATCGCCACAGACCATTCGATCATCTGTATATCCATATCTTTTAATGGATGACGAATGTCCATTAATATTATCAACCCTTTTAAACATTTTCTTTTTTGTAAATATTCACTTAATGCTTGTTGCCATTGGCGTTTAACTGATTCGGGCACTTCTGCATAACCGTAACCAGGTAAATCAACTAGCCTAATACCCTCTGCGACTTCGAACAGATTGATTAACTGTGTTCTGCCAGGCGTTTTACTAGTCCGCGCTAAATTTTTTTGTTGGGTAAGTGCATTCATTGCGCTTGATTTACCGGCGTTAGAACGGCCAGCGAAGGCAATTTCTATACCATAATCGTTTGGTAAATGGTGAATATCAGGCGCACTTGTGACAAATTTTGTCTTGTGATAATTGTAATTTTTGTTTGCCATCATTGTTTCTCGCTGATTTCGGCTTAAAGTAGAGAAATTATACCTGTAAGAGGATAAATTAAGATAGTAATAGCTACATGAAAGATAGATGATTATCTGTTAATGAGTTTTATTAAAAATAACATTTTTTACATAAGAAAAAAATATGGAATGTGACAGAATAGATCCTATTATTTAATTAGGTCAATTTAGGCCAGTTATGTATTTTTACTTAGTATAATGACCTGACGGTACTAAATTTTAGCTTACATTTTCATCTAAAATATAATTAAAAGGAACTTGAATGTTAAAACGTTTTTTTGTGCCGCTACTGGTAGCGTATATGGTTAGCATCTCTTCTTTTGCTGTCGCAGCTGAGGGTACTATTGTTAAATTAGTGACTTCTAAGGGTAATATCCTACTTGAATTAAATAATAAAAAAGCGCCTATAACTACCGATAATTTTATTCAATATGTAAAAGAAGGTTATTATCAAAATACTATTTTCCATCGTGTGATCCCAGGTTTTATGATACAAGGTGGTGGCTTTATTAGTGGTTTGCAACCTCAACCAAATATTCGCTTGCCAATCAAAAATGAAGCTGATAATGGTTTACGTAATTTACGTGGAACAATTGCAATGGCGCGCACATTAGCTAAGGATAGTGCGACTAGCCAATTTTTTATCAATACAGCTGATAATGCATTCTTAGATCACGGCCAACGTGATTTTGGCTATGCCGTTTTTGGTAAAGTGATTGACGGAATGGATGTTGTTGATAAAATTTCGAGTGTAACAACAACAAATATTGGTCCCTACCAAAATGTGCCAACTGAAGAAATAAAAATTATTTCTGCCAGTATAGAATAATTTATTTAATAGCAGAAAATATTTTCTGCTATTAAATTTAACGTAATTTTGAATATTTAATGACAATTGAAAAACTACAATAATTTATCTGTCTTTATCCTGCTATTAGTGGCCAAACTTTTCTTTATAATAAAACAAAATTTCCATCGGTTTATTAATTTATATCGTTATCATTGTTGCTAATGAGGAATTATTGTTTGAGTAAGCTATTACCTAGTTGCCAGAAACTAATAGAGAATGTTGTTGAACCTAAAATAGAACATAAAAATAGTCAATTTTCAGACTTGTTAAATATGGCGCCAATGTCTACTTATTTTTTGGATGAGAAAATTAAATACACTCCGGGTGAAATGATTCGATTTTCTAAAAAAACACAAATGCTTATTTCAAGTTCGCCTACATTGAGTCGGGCATTGAAAACATTGGAAGTTGACGGTTGGAAATTAGTTATAGCGCAGCGAGGGCAAGGAACTGCTACCGATTTGCGGCGAAAAACTGTTTTTATTTCAAATCGAGTTTTGAATCATCCTAATTTGACTATACAAGCACTATCCCATGAAATTGGGCATATTTTTTACACTGAAAAGCCAAATATAAAATCTAAATCAAATTTTATTTCTTATTTTTTAGCGAGTGAAGGTGCTGCGACGATTAAAAATATTGAGATCCAACGAGAAATTATTAATCAAATGGCAGTAGATATTGGAATTATGGCAAATCCAAGAAATATAAAATGTTATAATGAAGTCTATGATAATTATCTTATTGATAACAAATTTGATGAAGCGACTAAATATATTGGTGAAATTTATCGACATAACGAAATAACATCAAATAATTTAAAACCTTATGGCCAATATTATAACGAAGTTTATAATAGTTTATAGTTATCATTTACAATTATTCTAATTGATAATTATTATGTTTATTTATTAAAGTGAAACATTTTGATTGATTTTTGTGAGCTATTTTTTTCTGCGGTTATGGTATGATACCCAGCTTTATTTGTTATGGTATTATAATCTGTACAATTTGCCTTAATAATAAAGATCAAAATTAAGGAATTATTACTATAAAAATCATTTGGATAGCTAGTTATGCTTTTGATAATTGATAACTATGATTCGTTTACCTATAACCTTTATCAATATCTATGTGAATTAGGGATTGAGGTTGTGGTTAAGCGTAATGATGCAATAACTATCTCGGAGATAGAAACATTAGCGCCGACACATTTAGTCATTTCACCGGGTCCATGTACACCTAATGAGGCGGGTGTTTCACTAAATACAATTTCCTATTTTGCTGGTAAGATCCCAATTTTGGGTGTTTGCCTTGGTCACCAAGCGATTGGTCAGGCTTTTGGTGCTTCTATTGTTAAAGCGAGAGAAGTGATGCATGGTAAAGTTTCAGCAATTCATCATAATCAGCAAGGTATTTTTAAAGGATTAAATCGCCCCTTGCAGGTAACCCGTTATCATTCTTTGGTAATTGATGCTGGAACATTACCCGCGACTTTTGAAGTGACTGCTTGGACGTTACATGATGGAAATATTGATGAAATTATGGGTATTCGGCATAAAACCCTCCCTATTGAAGGTGTCCAATTTCATCCGGAAAGTATCTTGAGTGAGCAAGGACATGAATTATTAAATAATTTTCTAAAGTATTAATATATTAGAAATTAGTTCACGTTAGGCTATTTGTATTCAATGATTATTATAACTATCAATGTTGGATAAAAATAGGCTTTATTTTGCTTGAATTGTAAATTTCCATATGGCAAAAGGAGTTTATAGTAAGGTATCTGTTTATATATTATTAAAACATGTTTTTTGTATTTACTATCGATAAAGGGCTACTATTAAAGATAATAAAAAAATTTTTGTTAAATTCTTTATTATCAAAAAATGGTACCAAGATGATCATCTGTAAACGTGTTTTTACGGACAAAACTGGTAATAATGGCTATCGGGTATTAGTTGATCGGATATGGCCTCGAGGCATCAGAAAGCAAGATATTCGCTATGATGAATGGAATAAAAATGTTGCTCCCTCGAATGATTTAAGAAAATGGTTTCATAAATATCCAGCAAATTTTGAGCAGTTTAAGCGACTTTATTTTGCAGAATTAGAAAATAATCCTGATAGTTGGCAACATTTATTGCTTAAAACAAAATCAAACTGTTTGGTGCTTCTTTTTTCCAGCAAAGATGAAGATCATAATAATGCCGTAGTATTAAAATCATTTTTGGAAAATAAACTTAATAAGGTTTGATTATTATATTTTAGCTATCTAGTTAATTTTGTAATAGATAGTCCAGTTATTTTTAATTTTAAATATCATATTAAAGCAATGTCATCACTCAGCTATCCAATTTATTCTGTTTACTATCGTTTTTATTCTATTTTTTATTATTATTGTGGATTATATATTCATAATTGATATATATATTAATAAAAATAACAATAAAGAAGCTTATAAAACCAATACGCTACATAAACGTAGGTACTGGTTTATAAAATATTAACGCGTACCGTAAACGACAATGGTTTTACCGTGAGCAGAAATCAGATTTTGATCTTCTAGCATTTTTAGAATACGTCCCACTGTTTCGCGTGAGCATCCCACTATTTGACCTATCTCTTGACGAGTGATTTTAATTTGCATTCCATCTGGATGCGTCATCGCATCAGGTTGTTTGGCTAAATTTAATAATGTTTGTGCAATGCGGCCTGTGACATCTAAAAAAGCTAAATTACCGACTTTTTCAGAAGTTGTTTGTAAGCGTTTAGCCATTTGCGCTGATAACCGCATTAAGATATCTGGATTTACCTGTATTAATTGGCGGAATTTTTTATAAGAGATTTCAGCGACTTCACAGGCGCTTTTAGCTCTAACCCAAGCTGTTCGTTCTTGCCCTTCCTCAAATAATCCAAGTTCACCAATAAAGTCCCCTTGATTCAGATAGGAAAGGATCATCTCTTTTCCTTC
This sequence comes from Arsenophonus sp. aPb, assembly GCF_029873475.1. Classification (NCBI taxonomy): domain Bacteria; kingdom Pseudomonadati; phylum Pseudomonadota; class Gammaproteobacteria; order Enterobacterales; family Morganellaceae; genus Arsenophonus; species Arsenophonus sp. aPb. Next base: position 3,041,854 of record NZ_CP123499.1, on the reverse strand, counting down.
TTCATCTTTAATCAAAACAGCAACAGAACCTTTTACAATATAATAAAGCGTTTCTGCTTTTTCGCCCTGATGAATAAGAGTGCTTTTGGATGGATATTTGTGAATATGGCAGTGTGACAAAAACCATTCAAGAGTAGGGTCTGTGTGTGGTTTGCCGAAAACCATTCGCGTAATCCTCTAATGTTATTGCAGCCTGAATACCAAAATACGAGTCTTCACAAGGCTGGCTTATCTTATAAAGTTCTAACATAGCATACTAACTTGTTTAGTTTGGGAAAGTTAATATTAACTATAGGGTATATTGATTCGGAATTTTTGGTATTGATCTTAACCATACTATAAATGTGCTTTTGCTTTGTAGCATAATAAAAGCATCCTGTCTCTACTGTCTCGATTCAGCAATATTGTATAAGCCAAAAAATTCATATTTTAGCAATAAGTTGATTAGTTTTATTGTATTTATTAATAAGTATCACTAAGTAAATATTACAATTAAAAAATTAAACTCGAATAATAATATATTATTTCATAAGTTATCAAATTATAGCAAAAATAAATATTAACAATGTAAAATAATTACTTATTAAAATAATTAACAATGAAATATTAACGTTATTATTAGATATACATAAAAGATAATTTTATGCATAGTTTGAATCTTAAAATGGTTGTAAGAATAAAAAATTGATATAAGTAAAAATATAATGCTGTATTGTTAGCTTCTTTTATGGATAATTTTTTTATTAGTGACGAGCTTTTTTACTAATGGAGTCATAATTAACTCCAATGCTAAACCTAGCTTTCCACCTGGAACAACTAATGTATTCATTGATGATATAAATGAATTATGTAACATGGATAAAAGATAGGGAAAATCGATCTGGGTTAGACCATTAAATCGGATTACTATAAAACTTTCATCGGGAGAAGGAATCGCTTTAGCGGAAAAGGGATTAGAGGTATCAACGGTTGGAACACGTTGAAAGTTAATATGGGTGCGAGAAAATTGTGGGGTGATGTATTTAATGTAATCTCCCATTGAGCGGATAACGGAATCCATCACGGCTTCTCTTGAATGACCCCGTTCTGATGTATCACGAATTAGCTTTTGGATCCATTCAAGATTAACAATAGGCACAACGCCGACTAATAAGTCTACATGTTTAGCGACATTGTATTTTGATGTTACAACACCACCATGTAACCCTTCATAAAATAATATATCGGTATTTTTAGGTAATGTTTCCCATGGCGTAAAAGTTCCAGGTTGAAGATTGTAGGGAACTGCTTCATCGTAGGTGTGTAGATAATGTCGACGTTTTCCTGTCCCTTTTTCGCCATACTCGATTAAACTTTGTTCTAGCAGACCAAAATCATTGGATTCGGGCCCAAAATAACTAATGTGACGGCTCTGTTCTTTAGCTTTACGAATAGCAACATCCATTTCAGGGCGAGTATAACGATGAAAGCTATCACCTTCAATGGTTGCTGCCGAAAGCTTTAATTGGGTAAAGATTTTTTGAAATGCAAGGCTAGTAGTGCTGGTGCCCGCACCACTGGAGCCTGTTACTGCAATGATCGGATGATTAACTGACATATAAGTGGCTTCCCTTACTCATTCAGATAACACGATGTTTTAACACATTAATTACAATGACGTAAAAATTTCTTTTTAGATAGTGATGTATACAGTTATTTAAGGATGTAATTGTGCTTTTGGCAAAATATTTATCGTTTCATGTAATTCAGACCAGACAAGCACAACACTTCCTAATCGCAATTGCTGCTTAATGTCCTCAACTTTTTCATCCAGTGTTTTTTCTTCTTTACCGTAATCCGTTCCTTCTCGTAAAACAAAGCTTTCAATCAAATTATTTAAAGTATCCGCTGTTAACTGTTGCCATGGAATAATCATAAATTACGGCTCCAGATGTGGGGTTAACCAATCAGGTATGCGTTGCTCAAGCCACATTTTAGGCTGTTTTAATGTGCCACTAACAAACCCAACATGACCACCATGTTCTGTCATTTGATACTCTATATTAGTTGGTAATTGGTTGATATCCGGTACAACTTCAGGTGCCATAAAAGGATCATCTTTTGCATGAATAATCAGTGTTGGCACACGAATATTCGGTAACCGGGGCAGAGCACTACATTGATGATAATAATCTGCAGCATCTTTAAAACCGTGTATTTTTGCCGTGACGACATTATCAAAATCACGTAGCCGTTTTAGTTTTTTTAGTTGTAGCAAATTAAGTGGTAATGAACCTGGGTAGCGAATGAGTTTGCGTGTTGCATTACGTTTTAAGCCATTTAGTAAATAACGTTCATAAAATTGTGAAAACCCTTTTTCTAAACGAATTGAACAAGGTTCTAACATTAAAGGAGCGGAAACAATGACTCCGGCATTAACATCAGCATATTGTCCGGTCTCTGCTAAATAGCAAGCTAACATATTACCACCAAGGGAGTAGCCAACAGCAGCAATTGGCACTTGACCGTAAATTGTTTTCTGCCACTCGAGGAAGTAACGGGCATCGGTAATTTCACCAGAATGATAAATACGTTTTTGCCGATTTGGTTCCCCACTACAGCCACGAAAATGCATAATTACACCAAGCCAGCCTCGTCTTTTAGTCGCTTCCAACATGCCATGGGCATATGGGCTTCTAAAACTGCCTTCTAAGCCGTGAAAGATGACCAGTCGAGGTTTATGCTTTGCATATTGGGGATCTTCACTCCAAGCGAGATCAATAAAATCGCCATCAGGCAATTCGAGGCGTTGCCATAGTGGTTTGATTTGCGGCTTTTTCCTCACAATACGGGGCAGTAGTGTTTGTAAATGAGGGTTTTTAGCCCAATTTATCGGTTGAAAATTTTTACTCATAATTGTAAATCTAAATAATTAATTTTACATATATTCTGATAATATATTGTTATTTTTAATATGAAAAAGATTAATCATAGTTAATCAAAGGATCTTAAATGAGTCATGGGCTGATTTTTGCGCTATTTACTTTTTTATTTATTGTGGCGATTACTCCTGGTCCAAATAATTTATTATTTACGTCATCAGGTGCTCAGTATGGTTTACGGCGTTCAATACCTTTAATGTTCGGCGTAATATTTGGTATCCAAAGTATTCTATTTATTTCTGCTGGTGGCCTTGCTGTTCTTTTACTGGTTTCGCCGGTGCTACAAATTATAATGAAACTCGTTGGAAGTTTTTATTTATTATGGCTTGCTTGGAAACTCGCTACATCCCACCATGTGCAACTTAATACAGAGTCTCAAGTTGCCAAATCAATTAAATGGTATCAAGGGAGCTTATTACAATTCTTGAATCCCAAGGCATGGATGATGGGGCTCGGGGCGGTTAGTAGTTATAGTGTGGCTGATAACTACGTTAACTCAATTTTGATCATAAGTTTTGTTATGTTGATTGTCAATTTAATCGGTGGTTTTGTCTGGGTTGGCTTTGGTTCGTTAATTGGCACCTTGCTTCGTGGGCGTAATGCTTGGTTTATTTTTAATATTACAATGAGTATTTTTACTCTCGCTTGTATCCCTTTTATTTGGTTGCAATAGCGATGCAAAAAAGGGAAGCCCCTTTTTTGCATTAATTTAGATCAATATTTTTACTAGCGAACAAATAAGTAAAAATAAAACCAAATAAATAGGAAATTAGTAAACCAGCAATATAGATAAGTATTCCGTTAAAAATACCGGTTGTAGATGTCATCAATGGAATAGCTATTAATCCCGACGGACCGAAAACTGAATTGAGTCCAATTGGTTTACCTAACCAGGCAACTAATCCGATAAAAAAGCCACCAGCGGCTCCCCCTAGACAAGCGGTTATAAAAGGTTTAATGCGCGGTAGAGTCACACCATAGATTAAAGGCTCAGCAATACCTAATATACCTGGGATTATTGCCCCGCGTATCTGATTACGTAAGCTAGAATCCTTAGCTGATTTGATATAGAGCGCAAATGCTGCACCAATCTGACCGCCACCAGCCATAGCCAGGATTGGGAAAAGAGGATTGAACCCTTGTGTCTCCATTAATGCGAAATAAACCGGAATAAAACCTTGATGAACGCCAAAAACAACCGCGATCAAAAATAGACCAGCTAATATAGCAGTACCAAATGGATTGCCATTTAAGTGTATAAATAACCAGGACATACCAGTAAACAAATAACTGCCAATTGGCATAATAATGGTATAGGTAATGGCGCCAACAATAAGCAATGTGATTGCTGAAGTCAGTATCATATCTAAGCTGGCAGGAATAATTTTCCTGATTTGTTGTTCAACCCAGGCACCACAGATACAAGCAAGTAAAATACCAATAATGTTACCCCGAGCATCAATGGTGTAATTGAAAAAGGTACTCATATTGGAGAAAAAGCCTGTTGTTGCGTGTGGATCGTAGCCTAGAATAAAAAGTGACGCAATAATGGCGCCATTAACACCTGAACCGCCGAAAACTTTTTGCGTATTGTAACCAATTAGGATCCCTAGAAAAGCATAAAGGCCTTTGCTAAAGACAGACATATAGAGTATTAAGTGAACAAGAAAAGTCTGTTGTGCTGCTTCAGTTGGCAGACCTGCTGGATAGTATAATTGTTTGGCCAATGTTGCGAAGCCAAGTAATAAACCAACAGCAATGAAACCCGGTATCAGTGGGGTAAAGATGGTGGCAAAAGTGGATAAAAATTTATGAACGACACTAGTTTGTTTAGTTTTTAATTGTTTTTTGTTGTCGGCAGCAATTTTTTGCAAATCATTGCTAGTGGGTAATATTGTTTCTGTCTCTGAGCTGTTTGCTAATAATTGTTTCATCATATCATTAGCTGTTTGCGCATTACCTGGACCTAATACAATTTGTAGTTGTTTATCACTTTCAATAATTCCTAATACACCGGGGATTTGTTTGAGGCGATTTTTATCAACTAATTGTATGTCATGCAACGTTATACGTAAACGTGTCATACAGTTGCCGTACTGAATAATATTTTTAGCGCCGCCAATAGTTACCAGTATTTTTTTTAGCATTTCATTAGTTATTTTTGCCATGGTACTTTTCCTTTAAAACGATTATTGATGGCCAGTATGCTGTTTTAAGGCGGCACGAATAAAACCATGATTATCAGCTAGTGTTTGTTTAGCTTGTTGGGGATTAAAGCCGGTAAGGATCATAACGATAGCGGTTTTACAATGGTTATTACATTCAATAAGGGCATGTTCTGCTGTTGCTCGGTCACACTCCGTTGCAGCCATGACAATCTGTTTTTGACGTTCAATAAGTTTAGCATTGGTTGCTTCTACATCTACCATTAGGTTACCGTATACTTTTCCAATCCGTATCATGGCACCTGTAGTGATCATATTAAGGACTAGTTTTTGCGCTGTACCGGCTTTCATTCGTGAAGAGCCCGTAATCACTTCTGGTCCGACAATCGGTGTTATTGTAATATCTGCTATGTTGACCATTTCACTGTTGGGGTTACAACTAATACAGGCAACGGTTGCTCCTGTCGTTTTAGCGTAGTTCATTGCACCTAGCACATAAGGTGTGCGGCCACTTGCAGCGATGCCAACTAAAACATCTTTTTGATTGAAATTAAAAGCTTTAAGATCATCAGCACCAAGCTGTGGATTATCTTCAGCATTTTCTACCGCTTGCAGAATCGCTTGGTGTCCACCTGCGATTAGGCCGACTACCATGTCACGAGGGGTGCCATAGGTTGGGGGACACTCACTCGCATCTAAAATGCCTAAACGGCCTGAAGTGCCAGCACCACTGTAAAACAGTCTACCACTATGCTGAAAAGCATAGGCAACTTTGTCAATAACAAGTGCAATTTCAGCGAGCGTTTGCTCAACAGCAATCGGCACTTTCTTATCTTCCTGGTTAATGATTTTTAATATATCTAAGGTTGATAATGTATCAATGTTATTGCTAACAGGGTTACGACTTTCTGTTACCATTTTGTTTAGATCTAATGTCATTTGATGTTTCCTATATGTCATTTTTAAGAGATATTAAGGAATTATTTATTCTTTATATGTGTTATTGATCACAAAGCGATCTATTCTCATTTAATGGTAATAAGGGAATAAGAGAAAAATGAAAATAATATTTTGCGAGCTAATTTCTTGTTTAAACAGCCATTAATTGATTAGAATAATAAATAATAAAATAGGAATAATTTATCATAATTATTTTAATCGGTGATCCTGATATTATGAATAATCTTAAGTATAGTATGGCGATATTGAGTAAAATTTCATGGTTGTTACCTCAGTTAGCGTTAAATCAGCAGAAAATCGCAACCTTTATTCTTGAACAACCACAAGCAGTATTACTACTTTCATCACAACAAATCGCTGAGCAAATAGGTGTCAGTCAATCCGCTATTGTTAAATTTAGTCAGAAAGTTGGTGTAAAGGGGTTCCCGGCTTTAAAACTGGCTATTAGCGAAGAGTTAGGGCGTAAGCAAGTACTCACTGAGCGATCACATAAAGTTATTCATAATCAGATAGCTAGCAATGACAGTTTGATGGTTATTGCACAGAAACTGGCACAAGAAAAAATTGATTCTGTCATGGAAACAACACGACGAATTAATTATCCTATTTTTAATAAAGTTGCTACATTGGTTAATAATGCACAAAGAGTACAGATTGTTGGCATTGGTGGGTCAGGGTTAGTAGCCAAAGATCTCTATTATAAATTGCAAAAAATAGGTATTACTACGCTAGTTGATTTAGATCACCATGTTCAGATAACAACAGCACTAACCCTTACTTCAAAAGATATTCAGATTGCTATTTCATTTAGTGGTAAGCGAAAAAATATTTGCGAGGCAGCAGCAATTGCTAAGCAGCATGGAGCTAAGGTGATTGCTATTGTTGGTAATAAACTACAAACACCATTAGTGAAATTAGCTGATTATGTATTGGAAAGTGTTGCAGGTGAAAATGAATGGCGTAGTTCATCAATTTCTTCTCGTGCCGCACAAAATACGCTGACCGATTTGTTATTCCTAGCGCTATTACAAAAACGGGAGGAAAAAGCCAGATCATTAATCATAGATGCCCGTTTAATGATCAACAAATTAGACGAGTAGTGACTGATGGCACTAACCTCATTCAAGCTTCTCTTAGTCATGTTTTATTAATTATATGAAAAAAGATCAGCGTTGAATTGAGTTATGCCTAATATTCGAACTCTTTTATCATATTTTCCAGTGTTTCTTGCCTTGCTAACCACTCGGTTTCGACTTCCTCTAATGCCAATTTTGTTTCAGTTTGCTGTTTTAGGTAATTGTTAAGCTCAGATTTACGATTATGGTTATAAATATCACTGTCAGCCAGTTTTTGTTCAATTTGAACTAATTGATTAGTTAAACTTGTTATCTTTTGTTCTAACACTGATAACTGTTTTCTGATTGGTTGCGTGCGTTGGCGGAATTCTGCTTCACGTCGTTTTTGTTCTTTACGATCTTGGGCAGTTAAGTTACCTGATAGCATCTTATCTTGTAACTGTTCCTGACGAATTTGTTGGTGCTGTTGTTTATTCTGTTCGGTTAACCATTTTTGATAATCCTCCAGATCACCGTCAAAAGGTTCAACCTGACCTTGATGAATGCGGTAAAACTCATCGGTTGTTGAGCGCAGTAAATGGCGATCATGAGACACAACAATTAAGGCACCATCAAATGCTATCAATGCTTCTGTTAATGCCTGTCGCATATCCAAATCTAAATGGTTAGTGGGCTCGTCAAGTAGCAGAAGATTAGGCCGCAGCCAGACAATCAAGGCTAATACTAGTCTCGCTTTTTCCCCACCGGAAAAATGCCTGCATGGCTCATTTACCTTGTCGCCTTTAAAGCCAAAGCCACCAAGATAGTCGCGCAAATGTTGTTCAGTTTCTTGCATAGCAAGACGACTAAGATGTTGTAAAGGCGATTCATCCATTCGTAGATAATCTAATTGATGTTGAGCGAAATAACCGAGTTTAATGCCTTTAGCTAAGGAAATTTCCCCCTGCTGGGGTAATAGGTCACCAGAAAGTAACTTGATTAAAGTTGATTTACCCGCGCCGTTACGGCCGAGTAAACCAATTCTTGAGCCAGGAACCAGATTAAGTTTAATCGATTTTAAGATCACTTTGTCGCCATAACCTGCGCTAACTTTTTCCATTTTAAGCAAAGGATTAGGCAAACAATCAGGTGCTCGAAACGAAAAATGAAATGGGTTATCAACATGAGCAGGGGCGACTAGCTCCATACGCTCTAGCATTTTAATCCGGCTTTGCGCTTGTTTAGCTTTTGACGCTTTATAACGAAAGCGATCAATATATTTTTTTAAGTGAGTTACTTTTTCCTGTTGATTCTCGTAAAGCGCTTGTTGTTGGGCTAATTTAGTCGCCCTTTGTTGCTCAAAGGAAGTATAATTACCCGTATATTCAAATAAATTTTCTTGTTCGATATGTAGCACTTTGTCAATGATAGGATCAAGGAAACCTCTATCGTGGGAAATCAGGATTAGCGTACCGGGATAATTTTTAAGCCATTTTTCTAACCAAATAACCGCATCTAAATCTAAATGGTTAGTCGGTTCATCGAGTAACAAGAGATCAGAACGGCAAATTAAAGCTTGCGCTAGATTTAGTCGCATTCGCCATCCGCCGGAAAAAACGCTAACCGGTTCTTCTATTTGTAATTGGGAAAAACCTAAACCATATAATAAACTAGCGGCACGAGCGCGAATAGACCAGGCATTGATCGCATCCAGTTGACCATGTATTAATGCAATAGCATGACCATCATTTTTGTCATTTGCTTGTTGCAATTGTTTTTCTAGTTTGCGGTATTCATGATCGCCATCAATCACATATTCAATGGCAGATTTTTTTAGGGCAGGTGTTTCTTGATTGACCCAAGCGAGAGCCCAAGTTGTTGGAAAAGTAATACTTCCTGCTTCAGGTTGTATTTCACCTTTGATTGAAGAAAATAAAGTCGATTTTCCACAGCCGTTTTTGCCAATTAAGCCTACTTTTTGGCCTGGTGTGATGGAGGCTGTTGCATTATTTAATAAAACTCGAATACCACAACGTATTTGTAGTGAAGAAAATACAATCATATAAACCGTATCTTGATAATATATTAAATCATTTATAATTTTAAAGAATATAAATGGCCTTTGGTGTGTATGTTAACTAAAAATTGTGCTTCTGGCACGCTTTTGAGGAGCTAATTATGTCGCTACCACCCAAGATTCTCATTATCTATGCACATCCTGAACCTACTGAATCTGTGGCGAATAAGATGCTCGTTGAATATGTGCAGGATTTAGACAATGTTGTGATACATGATTTATATGGTACTTATCCTGACTACTTTATTAATGCTAATTATGAACGAAAGTTACTTTGTCAGCACGAAATTATCATTTTTCAGCATCCGCTTTATACCTATAGTTGTCCATCTCTTTTGAAAGAGTGGTTTGATAGAGTATTAACGAGAAATTTTGTTTGTGAGCAAAGTAAACAACTGAAAGGCAAATATTGGCGATCGGTTATTACCACAGGAGAGCCTCAGGAAGCTTATCAATATGGTGGTTATAACCGTTTTCCATTAACTGAATTGTTACGGCCTTTTGAACTTATTGCCTTAATGTGTGAAATGCAGTGGTTATCGCCAGTAATTATTTATATGGCAAGAAGACAGTCCCTTGAAGATATGCAGGAGTGTGCAAAAGCCTATCGTGAGTGGCTAAGATCACCCTTAGAACATGGAGGCTTATAGCTATGGAAGAATTTAGTTTATTCCGTTCTATTATGATATTCCTGCTTGCGGGTGTCATTATGGTCCCTATTGCTCAAAAAATTCGTCTAGGAGCGGTATTAGGATATCTATTAACGGGTATTGTCATTGGGCCATTTATACTCGGTTTTATAAGAAATGTTGATGAAATTATGCACTTCGCTGAACTTGGCGTGGTTTTTTTAATGTTTTTAATTGGACTGGAGCTTAATCCAACTAAATTATGGACATTAAGGCGTTCAATTTTTGTTATTGGCACCGCTCAAGTGATTATAACAGCAGCATTAGTTACTGGTTTGCTTATTATTATTCATTTTTCTTGGCAAGCCGCAGTCGTAGGTGGGTTGGGCTTAGCGATGTCATCAACGGCAATTGCCTTACAAATTATGCATGAAAGGAACATGAATAATACTGAAAGTGGGCGGTTGGGATTTTCTGTTTTACTTTTTCAAGATATGGCAGTGATCCCAATATTGGCGCTTATTCCATTTCTTGCCAGTGGAACAGCAGATAGCGATTGGTATCAAATTGGGCTAAAAGTGATTGCCTTTGTTGGTTTATGGGTCGGAGGGCGCTATTTATTACGGCCATTATTTCATTTGGTTGCTAAGTCCGGTATTCATGAAATATTTACTGCCGCCTCTTTACTTGTCGTATTAGGGGCGGCTTTTTTTATGGAGAAACTGGGGTTTTCTATGGCGTTGGGCACATTTATGGCCGGAGTACTACTAGCTGATACAGAGTTTCGTCATGAGTTAGAGATCACCATAGAGCCTTTTAAAGGTTTACTGCTAGGTTTGTTTTTTATATCTGTTGGCATGTCACTTAATTTAGCGATCCTTTGGTCACATTTATTAGAAATAATTGTCGGTGTTGTGATCTTGATAATATTAAAATTTGCTATTCTCTATATTTTAGGTTGGCTAGCGCGTGTGCGTCGCTCTTCACGTCTACTCTTTGCTGGTGTGTTGAGTCAGGCCGGTGAATTTGCATTTATTATCTTTTCTACGGCGATTAATGTCAAAGTAATGAATAATGAACAGATGTCATTGCTACTAGTTATTGTTACATTATCTATGATGACAACGCCACCGTTAATGCAGCTAATCAGCAAATTACTGACTCACTGGTATAATGTGCGTAATGAGCCGATTGAAAAACCTTTTGTTGAGGATACCGATCCGCAAGTTATTTTGGTAGGGTTTGGGCGCGTTGGTCAAGTTGTTGGTCGTTTATTAATGGCCAATAAAATTCGTATTACGGTATTAGAACAAAATGTTAGTGCAATTCATACGATGCGACGCTATGGCTATAAAGTTTATTATGGTGATGCGCAAGATTTGCAATTATTGCGATCGGCAGGTGCGGCAAAAGCCAGTGTTATTGTTATTACCAGTGATAACCCAGAAGAAGTGATGGGGATCGTTCATTTATGTCAGGCTAATTTTCCTAATCTTCATATTATAGCCAGAGCACGAGGACGTTTTGAAGCGCATCAATTAAGAGAAAATGGGGTGACAGATTTTTGCCGAGAGACGTTTGTCAGTGCTCTTGAGATGGGTGAAAGGACATTGATAAATCTAGGTATACATCCTCATCAGGCTCATCGAGCAAAACAGCATTTTCGTCGACTAGATGTTAAAATATTTAAAGAAAATTCCCCCAAAGCGGGTGAGGGAGAAATTGGTCAAGCGACTCGAATCAAAGAGGCGCGTAGAGAGCTTGAAGAATTGTTTGAAATAGAAATAACGCAAGAGCGGGGACAACCAAAAAGTTGGGATTAACATAAGATTAATTAGCGAGATAGTGGATGTCTGTAATACGTAAAAGATTCATTGCTGGCGCTGTTTGTCCTCAGTGCCAATCTCAAGATACGCTGATGTTTTGGCAAAAAAATGCATTTGATTACGTTGAATGTAAAAAATGTCATTATAAACAATCTCAAACGGTAGATGGCTCGGATAGTCATCGCAAAGATAAAAATCTGCGAATAGATATTTTTACTTTGTAATAAAAATAACGTTTTTTATAAGTTTCAATACAGTTGTACTTTTTTTTTGTACAATCGGAAAAATTTTTTATCCACGGCGTTGTAGGAGATGTAATGAAAAAAGTAGCGAAAGATTTAGTGGTGAGCCTGGCTTATCAAGTGAGAACAGAAGATGATGTATTAGTTGATGAGTCATTGGCCAGTGCGCCACTTGATTATTTGCATGGTCGTGGTTCTTTGATTTCAGGTTTAGAAAAGGCACTTGAAGGACGCAGTGTTGGTGAACACTTCGATATTGAGATCCAAGCTGATGACGCTTATGGTCAGTATGATGATAATTTAGTTCAACGTGTACCAAAAGATGTTTTTGTGGGTGTTGATGAGCTACAAGTTGGTATGCGTTTCTTAGCTGATACCGATATGGGTTCAGTACCAGTAGAAATTACGGGTATAGAAGGTGATGAGGTTATCGTGGATGGTAATCACATGTTAGCTGGGCAGAATTTAAAATTTAATGTTGAAATTATCGCCATTCGGGAAGCAACGGATGAAGAATTAGCACATGGCCATGTCCATAATGAGGATGGTCATGAGGGTGGTTGTTGTCATGGTGAACATCATGGTGACAAAGATTGTTCTCATGGACATGGTGGTTGTGGTTGCCATTAAGTTGATAAAATAATCGCCGAGATTGTAATAGATCAGCGAGAAAATATGCTCGCTGATTTTCTGGCTGATTAATAGTGTGGTGGTGGAGTTTCTTCAGTAATTGGCGCTAACAGTGATGATTGTGTGGCTTTCAATCGTTCTGTAACCAGTTGCACATGCTCTTTTAACTTAACCATTTCAAGTTGTTGTTCGACAACCACTTGATTAAGTGCTTCAATGGTGATCTCTTGAAAAGATAACTTGCTTTCCAAATCTTCAAGTCTTTCTTCATATTTTTTAAGTAAATCCACTTGAACCTCCTGTCGGGAGTGAAATACATAGATTGGATATTCGTTATAATGCCTATAGATAAAGCCTTAGAGAAGTTTTTTCTATTATGATTTGCCATGTAACTTCTTTTTATTGGCGTGGTTTAACTATATTTAATCCCCTAACTTATTGTATTATCTCGCAGTTGATTAGCTAACACATTTTACTATGACTTGATTTAAATAAATAAAAGTAATTGGAGAACTGAATGAAATCACTATTTAAAACGACTTTGTTAGTGACAACTTTGTCTATGGTGCTAAATACGTCGCAAGTATTCGCTGCTGATGCAATTAAGAAATTTGATAATGAAGATCAGCGTAGCGCTTATGCATTAGGTGCATCGCTGGGTCGTTACATGGATAATTCTTTAATGCAGCAAAAATCTATCGGTATTAATCTTGATAGGCAACAGCTTTTAGCGGGTGTACAGGATGCATTTGTTAATAAAAGTAAACTTAGTGATCAAGAAATAGAAACAACATTAAAAGCATTTGAAGAAAAAGTACGTGCTGCTGCTCAGGCCAAAATGGAAGAAGAGAGTAAAAAGAATGGTAAATTGGGTGATGAGTATCGCGCCAAATATCTCAAAGAAGAAAAAAGTGCAATAAAAACAAAAAGCGGATTAATTTATAAAATTGAAAAACCAGGCCAAGGAGCAAAACCAACTGATAAAGATACTGTAGTGGTAAATTACGAAGGGCGTTTAATCGATGGCTCGGTATTTGACAGTTCTTATAAACGTAATCAACCGTTAACAATTGCTCTAGACTCAGTGATTCCAGGTTGGATAGAAGGTTTGCAACAATTGAAAAAAGGCGGCAAAATCCAACTTATTATTCCCCCAGAACTGGGTTACGGTAAATCTGCATCAGCCGCAATTCCAGCGAATTCAACGTTGATCTTTAATGTTGAGTTATTAGATATCGAATCGACAAAGAAATAATTGAGTGGCAAAAGAGGCAGAGTTGAACTCTGTCTTTAGCATTTTTATTATATTAAAAATAATAGTTACGATTTATTTATATAATTTATGATGAGTGAAAATAAAAGTGCGGTAATAGAAATTGCGCATTATCAATAAATATCTCGAATATAATTTAATGCATTTCTATAAATGTTAATATTATTTTATTTACTTAAAATAGTATCAACAGGTTTTTTTGTGATTTTTGTCTAAATTAAATGATTAAGTTACTTTTTTGTTTATGTCCTGTGAGACAGGCCAAAGGTCTGACACAAGATCCCTTGACGATCGGTCTTTGTGGTTTTAACGTCTTAGATTCTTTTTACCGTAAGTCTAGCGTATTGATGATTGCTAAATAAATTGCACATTAATAATAAGATCGGGTGTTTACTCACATAATCGTTTAATAAAGTTTCGTCAATATGTGGAGGATGGAGTCTGAATGTCTAACCTATTATATTCTAATGATAGCTGTGATAATGATTTACTGGATGCTCAACCGTTTGATGGTGTAGATTATGCGATTTTGAAATCTTATGAATCTATGGTTGATGGTTTGGCTATGTTAATTGGTGGGCATTGTGAAATTGTTCTTCATTCACTTGAAGATTTAAAATGTTCAGCGGTCAGAATAGCTAATGGCGAACATACAGGCCGAATGATTGGTTCGCCAATTACCGATTTAGCTTTACGTATGCTTCATGATATGACCGATATTGATTCCAGTGTCTCGAAAGCTTATTTTACGCGTGCAAAAAGTGGCGCTTTAATGAAATCAGTCACTATTGCCATCCGTAATCCCAGGCGGCGGGTTATTGGTTTACTCTGTATTAATATGAATCTAGATGTGCCATTTTCTGAGATAGTCAAAACATTTGTGCCGGAAAAAAGCCATGAAGTTGCTTCCAACGTAAATTTTGCCTCTTGTGTTGATGATCTTGTTGCTCAGGCATTGGAATTTACCATAGAAGAAGTTAATGTTGATCGCAATGTACCAAATAATATGAAAAATAGACAAGTCGTGCTCAATTTATATGAAAAAGGGATTTTTGATATTAAAGATGCGATTAATCAGGTTGCTGATCGTTTGAATATTTCTAAGCATACTGTTTATCTTTATATACGGCAGTTTAAAAGTGGTGAGTAAATAAATGTGTGCTTCTACTTTGAATAAGTCTTTGACTTATTGCCTATTAGTGACAGGGCCTGCTTATGGAACTCAGCAGGCCACCAATGCTTGGCGATTCGCGAATGCTTTGATTATGGAAGGGCATATATTAAAGACCGTTTTTTTCTATCGAGAAGGTGTTTATAACGGTAATCAATTAATTTCACCGGCTAGTGATGAATTTAATTTACTTATGGGTTGGAAAACATTAGCACAGCAGACAGGATGTCAATTGAATATCTGTGTTGCTGCTGCTTTGCGACGGGGTATTATCGATGAAACTGAGGCCAAAAATAGTAGCTTACCCTGTGCTAATTTAGATGAAGATTTTGTATTGAGCGGATTAGGTAGTTTGGCTGAGGCCATGCTCGTTTGTGATCGCACAGTCCAATTTTGAGATAAATATGAAAAAAATAGCATTTGTATTTATGAAAACACCTCATGGAACTTCGAGTGGTCGTGAAGGATTAGATGCTTTACTTGCGACTTCTGCATTAACTGAAAATATTGGTGTTTTCTTTATTTCTGATGGCGTCTGTCAATTATTGGCGAAACAAAATCCTAATAAACTCTTGGCGCGTGATTATATTGCAACCTATAAATTACTACCATTATATGATATTAATGCTTGCTATATCTGTCAGGAAGATCTTGAAACAAGAGGATTTTCTTCTGACAGATGTTTTATCCTACCAGCAACAGTTATTTCTGCTGATAGACTTAGGCGTAACTTAGCAGATTATGATGTAATTCTGACTTTCTAGTTAAATAGAAGGCTAATATGCTATATACCATTTCGACTTCCCCTTATTATAGTGACTTTAATTCATTAATTAACCTCTTAACAGAGCAGGATGAGGTACTATTACTCCAGGATGGTGTTTTGCTAGGACATAAAATAGCATCGAGTAATAAAGATAATAATTATTTAATACAATTAAAAGATAAAGGGATTCATGTTTTTGCTTTACAAGATGATGTAGAAGCAAGGGGCTTAATGCCATATATGTCATCTTATGTCCGTCAGATATCTTATGTTGATTTTGTGCAATTAACGGTAAAACATCCACAATATTTTGCTTGGTAATGGATGATCCTTTGTATATTTCTTGACACCTGTCTCTGTCAGCAATAAAATTTCGCGTCCTCGTGTTTTATCATGACGATAAACGAGGAAAATATCCGTGTTTACGAAGCAAAAAACCAGGAGCTTTTTTAATGGCAACAATTAATCAGCTGGTTCGCAAACCACGTAGCTCGAAAGTTGTGAAAAGCAACGTTCCAGCACTGGAAGCTTGCCCGCAAAAACGTGGTGTATGTACTCGCGTATATACAACCACCCCTAAAAAACCTAACTCAGCATTGCGTAAAGTATGCCGTGTTCGTTTAACTAATGGTTATGAAGTGTCTTCTTATATTGGTGGTGAAGGCCACAACTTGCAGGAGCACTCAGTAATCTTGATTCGTGGTGGTCGTGTCAAAGACTTACCAGGTGTGCGTTATCACACTGTTCGCGGTGCACTAGACTGTTCTGGTGTAAAAGATCGCAAACAAGGTCGTTCTAAATACGGCGCTAAGAAGCCGAAAGCTTAATGGTTCTCCGTTAAGAGTAAGGCCAAACATTTAATTTTTAATGTCAAAATAAACTCATAGAGTTTTGGACAACCCTGAATTTAACAACGGAGTATATCCATGCCACGTCGTCGTGTAATTGGTCAACGTAAAATTCTGCCAGATCCAAAGTTTGGGTCAGAATTATTGGCTAAATTTATTAATATTTTGATGGTAGATGGTAAAAAATCTACTGCAGAAGCAATTGTATATAGTGCGCTTGAGGCCCTGGCTCAACGTGCTGGAAAAGATCATTTAGAAGCCTTTGAAATTGCTCTGGACAATGTTCGTCCAACAGTGGAAGTGAAATCACGCCGTGTTGGTGGTTCAACTTACCAGGTTCCTGTTGAAGTTCGTCCTGTCCGTCGTAATGCATTAGCAATGCGTTGGATTGTTGAAGCTGCTCGTAAACGCGGTGATAAATCGATGGCTTTGCGCTTAGCAAACGAATTATCTGATGCGGCTGAAAATAAAGGCACTGCTGTTAAAAAACGTGAAGATGTTCATCGTATGGCAGAAGCTAACAAGGCGTTTGCACACTATCGGTGGTAGCTTTCGCTAGTTATGTTTCGTAAGGGTAACTTGGTGTTACCCTTGTACGAATTGAACGTTCACGAGAGAGGAAAAAATGGCTCGTAAAACTCCCATTACGCGTTATCGCAACATCGGTATTAGTGCCCATATTGATGCTGGTAAGACCACTACAACCGAACGTATCCTATTTTATACTGGCGTGAGCCATAAAATTGGTGAAGTTCATGATGGCGCAGCAACAATGGATTGGATGGAGCAGGAGCAGGAGCGTGGTATTACTATCACTTCAGCTGCAACTACTGCTTTCTGGTCTGGTATGGGTAAACAGTTTGACGAACACCGTATCAACATCATTGACACACCAGGACACGTTGACTTCACGATTGAAGTAGAACGTTCTATGCGCGTTCTTGATGGTGCGGTAATGGTTTATTGTGCAGTTGGTGGTGTCCAACCACAATCTGAAACAGTTTGGCGTCAGGCAAATAAGTATCAAGTACCCCGTATCGCATTTGTTAATAAAATGGATCGCATGGGTGCTAATTTCTTGCGTGTTGTTGAACAGATTGAAACACGTCTGGCAGCAATACCCGTTCCACTTCAGTTACCTATTGGTGCTGAAGAGTCATTCACTGGTGTTATTGATTTAGTTAAAATGAAAGCAATCCAGTGGAGTGACAGTGATCAAGGCGTCACTTTCGTTTATGAAGATATTCCAGCAAACATGCAAGCTCAAGCTGAAGAGTGGCATGGTAAGCTGATTGAAGCTGCGGCCGAAGCATCAGATGAGTTGATGGAAAAATATTTTGGTGGCGAAGAGCTGTCAGAAGAAGAGATCAAACAAGCATTACGTAAGCGCGTATTGAATAATGAAATTATTCTGGTTACGTGTGGTTCGGCCTTTAAAAATAAAGGCGTGCAAGCAATGCTGGATGCGGTTATTGAATATTTACCTGCACCTACTGATATTCCTGCAATTAATGGTGTTTTAACTGATGGTAAAAACACACCAGCAGAACGTCATGCAAGTGATGATGAGCCTTTTTCAGCATTGGCATTCAAAATTGCAACTGACCCATTTGTTGGTAATTTGACTTTCTTCCGGGTTTACTCTGGTGTCGTTAACTCAGGGGATACCGTTCTTAACCCAGTTAAAGATAAAAAAGAGCGTTTTGGTCGTATCGTTCAGATGCATGCTAATAAACGTGAAGAAATTAAAGAAGTCCGAGCGGGTGATATTGCTGCCGCTATCGGCCTCAAAGATGTGACTACCGGTGATACTCTATGTGGTATGGATGCGCCAATTATTTTGGAGCGTATGGAATTTCCTCAGCCCGTTATCTCGGTTGCTATTGAACCAAAAACTAAAGCTGACCAAGAAAAAATGGGTATTGCTTTAGGTCGTTTGGCTCAAGAAGATCCATCCTTCCGCGTGTCAACAGATGAAGAATCTGGTCAGACAATTATTGCTGGTATGGGTGAGTTGCATCTGGAAGTTTTGGTTGATCGTATGCGTCGTGAATTTAAAGTTGAAGCGAACGTTGGTAAACCACAAGTAGCATACCGTGAGACTATTCGTAAGTCTGTTGAGCAGGAAGGTAAGTTTGTTCGTCAGTCTGGTGGTCGTGGTCAATTTGGTCATGTATGGATACGCGTTGAACCTTTGGAAGCAGGCCATGAAATTGGTTATGAATTCCACAATGAAATCGTTGGGGGCGTTGTACCTAAAGAGTACATACCTGCGGTGGATAAGGGCGTTCAAGAACAGATGAAAAATGGTGTTCTGGCGGGCTACCCCATTGTTGATGTCAAAGTGGCATTGTATGATGGTTCCTATCATGAGGTTGATTCCTCGGAAATGGCATTCAAAATTGCAGGTTCTATGGCTTTCAAAGAAGGTTTCATGAAAGCAGGTCCAGTTTTACTGGAGCCAATCATGAAAGTTGAAGTTGAAACGCCTGAAGACTATATGGGTGACGTAATTGGTGACCTGAACCGTCGTCGTGGTATGATTGAAGGTATGGAAGATACAGCAACTGGTAAGACAGTTCGTGCTCAAGTACCATTGTCAGAAATGTTTGGCTATGCCACCGATCTGCGTTCACAAACTCAAGGTCGTGCTTCTTACTCAATGGAATTTTTGAAGTATAATGAAGCACCAACCAATGTTGCCCAAGCAATTATTGAAGCTCGTAAAGCTAAGTAATTGGCTTTCGGTTTAACTATTTAATCTGGTTCTCTCTTATTGTTTGAGAGAACTCTATAAGGAATAGAGTCGTGTCTAAAGAAAAATTTGAACGTAATAAACCGCACGTTAACGTTGGTACAATCGGCCACGTTGACCATGGTAAAACAACTTTAACTGCTGCAATCACCACCGTATTAGCGAAAACTTATGGCGGTAATGCGCGTGCATTTGATCAAATTGATAATGCACCAGAAGAAAAAGCGCGCGGGATCACTATTTCTACTTCTCACGTAGAATATGATACACCTAAACGCCATTATGCCCACGTAGATTGCCCAGGCCACGCAGATTATGTAAAAAACATGATCACCGGTGCAGCACAAATGGACGGCGCAATTTTAGTGGTAGCGGCAACCGATGGTCCGATGCCACAAACTCGTGAGCATATCCTATTAGGTCGCCAAGTAGGTGTTCCTTATATCATCGTTTTCCTGAATAAATGTGATATGGTTGATGATGAAGAGTTGCTGGAATTGGTTGAAATGGAAGTGCGTGAGCTGCTTTCTCAGTATGATTTCCCAGGCGACGACACGCCAGTAATCAGAGGTTCAGCGTTGAAAGCGCTGGAAGGCGTTGCTGAGTGGGAAGCGAAAATTATTGAGTTAGCGGAAGCGTTAGATAGCTATATCCCAGAACCAGAGCGTGCGATAGATAAGCCATTCTTGTTGCCAATCGAAGATGTGTTTTCGATCTCAGGTCGTGGAACGGTAGTAACAGGCCGTGTAGAGCGTGGTATTGTTAAAGTTGGTGAAGAAGTGGAAATCGTCGGCATTAAAGAGACGACGAAGACGACGTGTACTGGCGTAGAAATGTTCCGTAAACTGTTAGACGAAGGTCGTGCAGGTGAAAACGTAGGTGTTTTATTACGTGGTACCAAGCGTGAAGATGTCGAACGTGGTCAAGTATTGGCCAAACCAGGCTCAATCAAACCGCATACTCAATTTGAATCAGAAGTTTATATTTTGAGCAAAGATGAGGGCGGACGCCACACGCCATTCTTTAAGGGGTACCGTCCTCAGTTTTATTTTAGAACGACGGATGTAACGGGCACAATCGAATTGCCAGAAGGCGTAGAGATGGTAATGCCAGGCGATAATATCAACATGAAAGTGACGTTGATAGCGCCAATCGCGATGGATGAAGGGCTGCGTTTTGCGATCCGTGAAGGTGGTCGTACAGTAGGTGCGGGTGTCGTTGCTAAAATTATTGCTTGATCTTTAAAGCAATAATTGTAAAAAGGGCATCATCTGATGCCTTTTTTATACTAGCTTAGATAACTTAAGAACCTATTTCATCAATAGTTTATCTGGTCAATTATTGGTGAGATAGGCTCTGATATAAAGAATTATTGGATGTCTCTCAATAGTTAAATGTCATACTGGTTTATGGCGTAAAGTGAGATACAATAGTGGTATGTTTTATTTCGGTCAAATTTGAATTGTTTTACGAGGCAAATTGACTTTTTATTATATCATAGTAACGGGTTGATTTATGAGTGCGAATAGCGATGCTCAAGAAAGCGGACGTAGTTTTGATGTAGCAAAATGGGTATTAGTCGCGATTCTTTTAGTTATTGCTATTGTTGGTAATTATTATTTCCGACAATACAATCTTGCATTACGTGTCATAGCAGTTGTTGCTATTGCCGCGCTTGCTGGTGGCATTGCATTGTGGACAGCAAAAGGAAAAGCAACTTTAGCATTTGCTCGCGAAGCTCGTATTGAAATGCGTAAAGTCATTTGGCCAACGCGCCAGGAAACATTACAGACAACATTAATTGTTGCGGCAGTTACTGCCGTTATGGCACTAATTCTTTGGGGATTAGATGGTATACTGGTGCGTTTAGTTTCATTTATTACAGGCCTGAGGTTCTAAAATGTCGGAATCCCCTAAAAAACGCTGGTATGTTATTCAAGCATTTTCTGGTTTTGAGGCTAGAGTGGCCCAGTCATTGCGTGAGCATATCAAGTTACATGCTATGGAAGATAAGTTTGGTGAAGTGATGGTGCCAACGGAAGAAGTGATGGAAATTCGAAGTGGCCAACGTCGTAAAAGTGAACGCAAATTCTTTCCAGGATATGTTTTAGTTCAAATGACCATGGATGATGATAGCTGGCATTTAGTGCGTAGTGTTCCACGTGTTATGGGTTTTATTGGTGGTACACCAGATCGCCCAGCTCCTATTAGCGATAAAGAAGTTGATGCGATTATGAATCGCTTGCAGCAAGTAGGGGATAAGCCACGACCAAAAACCTTGTTTGAGCCAGGAGAAATGGTTCGTGTTAGTGATGGTCCATTTGCAGACTTCAACGGTGTGGTTGAAGAAGTTGACTATGAAAAGAGCCGTCTCAAAGTATCGGTTTCTATTTTCGGTCGTGCAACACCGGTGGAGTTAGATTTCAGCCAAGTAGAAAAAGTCTAATACACTTGACAACTTGCTTGTAAAAGGCGGAAAATTTGGCTACAATTCCGCGCTTTTATTTTTTGTGGCCTGAAAATTGTACAGGTCATTATATACACAGGGGAGCTTCATAATTGAAGCGACATTACCCAATTAGAGGAAATTATGCATGGCTAAGAAAGTACAAGCCTATGTTAAGCTGCAAGTTGCAGCAGGCATGGCTAATCCTAGTCCTCCTGTTGGTCCAGCTTTGGGTCAGCAAGGTGTGAATATCATGGAATTTTGTAAAGCGTTTAATGCTAAAACAGATAGCTTAGAAAAAGGCTTGCCAATTCCAGTTGTAATTACTGTCTATTCAGACCGTTCATTTACGTTTATAACCAAGACACCGCCTGCCGCCGTATTACTCAAAAAAGCAGCGGGTGTTAAGTCAGGTTCAGGTAAACCAAATAAAGAGAAAGTTGGCAAAGTAACCAGCGCACAAATTCGTGAAATTGCAGAAACTAAAGCTGCGGATATGACAGGGGCTGATATTGAAGCGATGATGCGTTCAATTGAAGGTACTGCTCGTTCCATGGGCTTGGTAGTGGAGGGTTAATCAATGGCTAAACTAACCAAGCGTATGCGCACTATCCGTGAAAAAATTGATGCAACTAAATACTATGATATTTCTGAAGCCATTACACTTTTGAAAGAGTTAGCGACTGCTAAATTTGTAGAAAGCGTTGATGTCGCAGTTAATCTTGGCATTGATGCACGTAAATCTGATCAAAATGTTCGTGGTGCAACGGTTTTACCGCATGGTACAGGTCGTTCTGTTCGTGTTGCCGTATTTACTCAAGGAGCAAATGCTGAAGCAGCAACCGCTGCTGGAGCTGAATTAGTTGGCATGGAAGATCTGGCTGATAAAATTAAAGCGGGCGAAATGAACTTTGATGTTGTTATTGCTTCGCCAGATGCTATGCGTATTGTTGGCCAGTTAGGTCAGATTTTAGGGCCTCGTGGCTTAATGCCAAACCCTAAAGTTGGTACAGTAACGCCAAATATCGCTGAAGCGGTTCAAAATGCCAAAGCGGGACAGATCCGTTATCGTAATGATAAAAACGGTATCATTCATACCACTATTGGTAAAGTTGACTTTGACGATAGTAAATTGAAAGAAAATCTTGAAGCACTGTTGGTTGCGTTGAAAAAAGCAAAACCATCTTCTGCTAAAGGTGTTTATATTAAGAAAATTAGCCTATCTACCACGATGGGAGCTGGTGTTGCCGTTGATCAAGCAGGATTATCTGCGTCAGCGTAATTTTTTGAATATCATTTTTTGCTTTACCTTTGTGTTAAATTTGTATAGAATTTGACGCCCTATGTTTGTTATCTCTATTTTAATAAGCGATAACAAACTCTGAATTTAGGTTGGTGCCTGGCCTTATCCAGGCCCCGTCCAAGACCGTAGGTGTAAGTGATTACTTAATATCCTACGTAGACGGTGACAGAGCCACTAAGATTAATTTCTGGATTCTGCTCACCGTATTTAACGCTCAAACATATGGGATGTTTTGAGTGATGTGAGTCCCGGGATAACCCGGTTAATCCAGGAGCAAGAAGCTAATGGCACTAAATCTTCAAGACAAACAAGCGATTGTTGCTGAAGTCAGCGAAGTAGCCAAAGGTGCGCTGTCTGCAGTTGTCGCGGATTCCCGCGGTGTAGCTGTAGATAAAATGACTGAACTGCGTAAAGCAGGTCGCGAAGCCGGTGTTTATCTTCGTGTTGTTCGTAATACGTTGATGCGTCGTGTTGTTGAAGGTACTACTTACGAGTGCCTTAAAGAAGCGTTTATTGGTCCAACCTTGATTGCTTTTTCTAAAGAACATCCGGGCGCAGCAGCTCGTTTGTTTAAAGAATTCGCGAAAGCGAATCCAGCATTCGAGATTAAAGCAGCAGCCTTTGAAGGAGAGTTTATTCCAGCGAATCAAATTGATCGTTTGGCAACTCTTCCAACTTACGAAGAAGCAATTGCACGTCTGATGTCAACCATGAAAGAAGCCTCTGCAGGTAAATTGGCTCGCATTATGGCGGCACTACGTGACCAGAAAGAAGCTGCTTAAGCCTATTTCCGTCGTTGCTTTTTAACGTATAAAATATTTCTGAATTTTAGGAACCCTTGTTATGTCTATAACTAAAGAACAAATTCTTGATGCAGTTGCAGCTATGTCTGTAATGGACGTTGTTGAACTGATCACTTTGATGGAAGATAAATTTGGTGTTTCTGCTGCGGCAGCAGTAGCAGTTGCAGCACCAGGTGCAGCTGAAGCAGCTGAAGAAAAAACTGAATTTGATGTTATCTTGTCTGCTATCGGTGCTAACAAAGTTGCAGTTATTAAAGCTGTTCGTACGGCAACTGGTTTAGGACTAAAAGAAGCTAAAGACATGGTAGAATCAGCGCCAGCAACAATTAAAGAAGCAGTAAGCAAAGAAGAATCTGAAACATTGAAGAAATCGCTGGAAGAAGCGGGTGCTTCTGTTGAAGTTAAATAAGCTTTGCTTTAAGTTGGCAGCCTGATTTTATAGGCTGACGGCTGGTGATTTTATAGTCACCAGCCTTTTTGCGCTATTAAAGTGTATTAGGGTATCAGTAATATTTCACACTGTTTAGTTACTGATTTATCCTTTCAATGCTTTTTGCTATTGACGACTTAATATACTGTGTTTATGACTCTGACAATTAAAGCTTGGTAGCCATATAATGCAATGAAATGATTTAAGAGTAATAGCAATAAGTATTATGGAAAATAATCTGTTTTCCGTTCCAAAAAATAGTGTTGCAGATGCTGTCCTTTAGGACGGACAGAGTGGGCCACTGATCAGCAAGCTGAGGAACCCTATGGTTTACTCCTATACCGAGAAAAAACGTATTCGTAAGGATTTTGGCAAACGTCCGCAAGTTTTGGATGTTCCTTATCTTTTATCTATCCAACTTGACTCGTTCGCTAAGTTTATCGAGCAAGATTTAGAAGGTCAGAATGGGCTGGAAGCAGCATTCCGTTCTGTATTTCCAATTCAAAGTTATAGCGGCAATGCTGAATTGCAATATGTTAGCTATCGTCTTGGTGAACCTGTATTTGATGTTAAAGAATGTCAGATCCGTGGTGTCACTTATTCTGCTCCTTTACGGGTTAAACTACGTCTCGTTATTTACGAGCGTGAAGCACCAGAAGGCACAGTAAAGGATATAAAAGAGCAAGAAGTTTACATGGGTGAAATTCCACTCATGACAGATAATGGTACTTTTATTATCAATGGTACAGAGCGTGTTATTGTTTCTCAATTACATCGCAGTCCTGGCGTATTTTTTGATAGTGATAAAGGTAAAACGCATTCTTCAGGTAAGGTATTATATAATGCACGTATTATTCCTTACCGTGGTTCATGGTTAGATTTTGAATTTGATCCTAAAGATAATCTTTTCGTTCGTATTGATCGCCGTCGTAAATTACCGGCAACCATTATTCTACGTGCGATGGATTATGGTACCGAAGAAATCCTCAATCTCTTTTTTGAGAAGACGATTTTTCAAATCCGTGATAATAAGCTGTTAATGACGTTAATACCCGAACGTTTGCGTGGCGAAACAGCTTCTTTTGATATTGAAGCCAACGGTAAAGTCTATATCGAAAAAGGTCGCCGCATTACCGCACGTCACATTCGTCAGCTAGAAAAAGACAAAATTACTAGTATCGAAGTGCCTGTCGAATATATTGCAGGTAAAGTGGTCGCTAAAGATTATATTGATGAAAGTACCGGCGAATTGATCTGTACGGCGAATACAGAGCTTTCTCTGGATATATTGGCACGTCTAAGTCAAGGTGGTTATAAAACCATTGAGACCTTATTTACTAATGACTTAGATCATGGGGCATATATTTCAGAAACATTGCGTACTGATCCAACCAATGATCGTTTAAGTGCTTTAGTTGAAATTTACCGTATGATGCGCCCAGGTGAACCACCAACTCGCGAAGCGGCAGAAAATCTGTTTGAGAACTTATTCTTTTCTGAAGAGCGTTACGATCTTTCCGCTGTAGGACGGATGAAATTTAATCGTTCACTTGATCGTGATGCGATTGAAGGCTCAAGTATCTTAAGCAAACAAGATATCATTGATGTGATGAAAAAACTCATTGATATTCGTAATGGTAAAGGTGAAGTTGATGATATTGACCATTTAGGTAACCGACGTATTCGTTCGGTTGGTGAAATGGCTGAAAACCAATTCCGAGTTGGTTTAGTGCGAGTAGAGCGTGCGGTTAAAGAGCGTTTGTCATTAGGTGATTTAGATGCATTAATGCCGCAAGACATGATTAACGCGAAGCCAATTTCTGCTGCGGTTAAAGAGTTCTTTGGCTCAAGTCAATTATCGCAGTTTATGGATCAGAATAATCCACTGTCTGAAATCACACATAAACGTCGTATTTCAGCATTAGGCCCAGGTGGATTAACACGTGAACGCGCTGGCTTTGAAGTTCGTGACGTACACCCAACCCACTATGGGCGTGTATGTCCAATTGAGACTCCTGAAGGGCCAAATATCGGTTTGATTAACTCATTGTCTGTCTATGCACAAACCAATGAGTATGGTTTTTTGGAAACACCTTATCGTTTGGTACGGGATGGTATCGTAACTGATGAAATTCATTATTTATCAGCGATTGAAGAAGGTAACTACATCATTGCTCAGGCAAATACTGTTTTAGATGATGATGGTCGGTTTGTTGAAGAATTAATCACTTGCCGCAATAGAGGTGAATCCAGTCTATTTAGCCAAGACCAAGTAGAATATATGGACGTTTCAACCCAACAGGTTGTATCTGTTGGTGCTTCATTAATTCCATTCCTTGAGCATGATGACGCCAACCGTGCATTGATGGGTGCAAACATGCAACGTCAAGCAGTACCGACGTTACGCTCAGATAAACCACTGGTTGGAACGGGTATGGAACGTGCCGTTGCTGTTGACTCTGGAGTAACAGCAGTTGCTAAACGTGGTGGTACCGTCCAGTATGTAGATGCTTCACGTATTGTTATCAAAGTTAATGAAGATGAGATGTATCCTGGTGAAGCCGGCATTGATATTTATAATCTGACAAAATATACGCGTTCTAATCAGAATACTTGTATTAATCAGATGCCATGTGTTGCGCTGGGTGAGCCGATTGAGCGTGGCGATGTTTTGGCTGATGGCCCATCGACTGATTTAGGTGAATTGGCTCTTGGTCAAAATATGCGCGTTGCGTTCATGCCTTGGAATGGTTACAACTTTGAAGATTCCATTTTGGTCTCTGAACGAGTGGTACAAGAAGATCGTTTTACTACCATTCACATTCAGGAATTAGCTTGTGTATCGCGTGATACTAAGTTAGGGCCAGAGGAGATTACTGCAGATATTCCTAACGTAGGGGAAGCTGCACTATCTAAATTGGATGAATCAGGAATTGTTTATATCGGCGCAGAAGTAACGGGCGGCGACATTCTGGTTGGTAAGGTAACACCGAAAGGTGAAACCCAATTAACGCCAGAAGAGAAACTGCTGCGCGCTATTTTTGGTGAAAAAGCTTCTGACGTCAAAGATTCTTCACTGCGGGTACCAAATGGGGTATCAGGAACGGTTATTGATGTGCAAGTCTTTACACGCGACGGTGTAGAGAAAGATAAACGAGCATTAGAAATTGAAGAAATGCAGCTTCGGGATGCGAAGAAAGACTTAACTGAAGAGTTGCGTATCTTTGAAGCCGGTTTATTTGCCCGTATCAGAGCAGTACTAACTAATGGCGGTATTGAAGGTGAGAAGCTAGATAAATTACCGCGTGAGCGTTGGTTAGAATTATCATTGAAGGATGAAGAAAAACAAAATCAGTTAGAGCAATTGGCTGAGCAGTATGATGAGCTTAAAGCTGAATTTGAGAAGAAGCTAGAGGCTAAACGTCGTAAGATCACTCAAGGTGATGATTTAGCGCCAGGCGTATTGAAAATCGTCAAGGTTTATTTGGCAGTAAAACGTCAAATTCAACCAGGCGATAAAATGGCTGGTCGGCATGGTAACAAAGGGGTTATTTCCAAAATTAACCCAGTTGAAGACATGCCTTACGATGAAAGTGGTAACCCTGTTGATATCGTTTTGAACCCACTGGGCGTACCATCACGTATGAATATTGGTCAGATTCTGGAAACCCATTTGGGAATGGCTGCTAAAGGTATTGGCGACAAGATCAATACCATGCTGAAACAACAGCGTGAAGTAGCTAAATTGAGAGAATTTATTCAGAAAGCTTATGACTTAGGAGATGATCCTCGTCAAAAAGTTGATCTCAGTACCTTTTCTGATGAAGAAGTTCTGCGGTTAGCACATAATTTGAAGAAAGGTATGCCAATTGCAACACCAGTCTTTGATGGTGCAAAAGAAAAGGAAATCAAAGAACTATTGACTTTAGCTGAGTTGCCGACTTCTGGTCAGATTACATTGTATGATGGCCGTACAGGCGAGAAATTTGAACGTCAGGTGACAGTTGGTTATATGTATATGCTGAAACTGAATCATCTTGTTGATGATAAAATGCATGCGCGTTCAACAGGCTCCTATAGTCTGGTTACTCAACAACCGTTGGGTGGTAAAGCACAGTTTGGTGGTCAGCGTTTTGGTGAGATGGAAGTTTGGGCTCTGGAAGCATATGGCGCCGCTTACACCTTGCAAGAAATGCTTACCGTTAAATCCGATGATGTGAACGGACGTACTAAGATGTATAAAAACATCGTAGACGGCAACCATCAGATGGAACCAGGGATGCCGGAATCTTTCAATGTATTGTTGAAAGAGATCCGCTCGTTGGGTATTAACATCGAACTGGAAGACGAGTAATAAGTGATGTTGTAAAGCCTAGTAGCGACTAAGTTTTACAAATTGTTACACTGGGTTTAGGAGGAAGTGGCTAAAACCGCTTCCTCGCAGGTTTAACTCCGACAGGAGCCATTCCGTGAAAGACTTATTAAAGTTTCTGAAAGCACAGACTAAAACCGAAGAGTTTGATGCGATCAAGATTGCTCTGGCCTCTCCAGATATGATCCGTTCATGGTCATTTGGTGAAGTGAAAAAGCCAGAAACGATTAACTACCGAACGTTCAAGCCTGAACGTGATGGTCTTTTCTGTGCACGTATTTTCGGGCCAGTTAAAGATTATGAATGTTTGTGTGGTAAATACAAACGATTAAAACACCGAGGTGTGATTTGTGAAAAATGTGGTGTTGAGGTCACTCAGACTAAAGTACGTCGTGAGCGTATGGGTCATATTGAGTTGGCTTCACCGACAGCACATATCTGGTTTTTAAAATCATTACCATCACGAATTGGTTTGTTGCTTGATATGCCTTTGCGTGATATTGAGCGGGTGCTCTATTTCGAATCCTATGTTGTGGTCGAAGGGGGTATGACAAGCTTAGAACGTGGACAGATCTTGACTGAAGAGCAATATCTTGATGCTTTAGAAGAGTTTGGTGATGAATTTGACGCCAAAATGGGCGCGGAAGCGATCCAATCTTTGCTAAAAAATCTTGATTTGGAGCAAGAGTGTGAAGTATTGCGTGAAGAGTTAAATACAACTAACTCTGAAACTAAACGTAAAAAATTAACTAAGCGTATCAAACTACTAGAAGCGTTTATTCAGTCTGGTAATAAGCCTGAGTGGATGATTCTGAATGTATTACCGGTATTACCGCCGGATTTGCGTCCGCTTGTTCCGCTAGATGGCGGCCGCTTTGCTACTTCTGATTTAAATGATTTATATCGTCGCGTTATTAACCGTAATAATCGTTTAAAGCGTCTATTGGATTTGGCGGCGCCTGATATCATTGTACGTAATGAAAAACGCATGCTGCAAGAAGCAGTTGACGCATTGCTGGATAATGGTCGTCGTGGACGAGCGATTACTGGTTCGAATAAACGTCCACTGAAATCTTTGGCCGATATGATCAAAGGTAAGCAAGGGCGTTTCCGCCAGAACTTACTCGGTAAGCGAGTTGATTATTCAGGCCGTTCCGTTATCACGGTTGGTCCTTATCTTCGCTTGCACCAATGTGGTTTGCCTAAGAGAATGGCGTTAGAATTATTTAAGCCATTTATTTATGGTAAATTGGAGTTACGTGGATTAGCGACAACGATCAAAGCGGCTAAGAAGATGGTTGAGCGTGAAGAAGCCGTTGTCTGGGATATTCTCGATGAAGTGATTCGTGAACATCCAGTGATGCTAAACCGCGCGCCAACACTGCATCGTCTCGGAATCCAGGCATTTGAACCTATTCTGATTGAAGGTAAAGCCATTCAGTTACACCCATTAGTGTGTGCTGCTTATAACGCTGACTTTGACGGTGACCAGATGGCTGTTCACGTCCCTCTGACTTTAGAAGCACAGTTAGAAGCACGAGCCTTAATGATGTCGACAAATAATATTTTGTCGCCAGCCAGTGGTGAACCTATCATTGTACCTTCTCAAGACGTAGTGCTTGGTTTGTACTATATGACACGTGATTGTGTAAATGCTGAAGGTGAAGGCTTGGTATTGTCTGGACCGAAAGAAGCTGAGCGAGTTTATCGTGCAGGCTTAGCATCCTTACATGCTCGCGTTAAAGTACGTATTACAGAAGAAGTGCGTGATGGTGAAGGTAATGTTGAGACTGGAACTCAGTTAGTTGATACCACCATTGGTCGTGCTATCTTATGGATGATCGTACCAAAAGGTCTGCCATACTCATTGGTTAATCAGCCGTTGGGTAAAAAAGCAATTTCTAAAATGCTTAATACTTGTTACCGCGTTTTAGGCTTAAAACCAACGGTTATCTTTGCCGACCAGATCATGTACACCGGTTTTGCTTATGCAGCTCGTTCTGGTGCTTCTGTTGGTATTGACGATATGGTGATACCGGAGAAGAAAGCCAGCATCATTGCTGAAGCTGAAGCTGAGGTTGCTGAAATTCAAGAACAGTTCCAGTCGGGCTTGGTTACTGCGGGTGAACGTTATAACAAAGTTATTGACATTTGGGCTGCGGCTAATGAGCGCGTCGCAAAAGCGATGATGGAAAATTTATCCACTGAAACCGTTGTTAACCGCGATGGCCAAGACGAGCAACAAGTTTCGTTCAACAGTATCTTTATGATGGCTGACTCTGGTGCGCGTGGTTCTGCGGCACAGATCCGGCAGTTAGCAGGTATGCGTGGTTTGATGGCGAAGCCGGATGGTTCGATTATTGAGACACCAATCACAGCTAACTTCCGTGAAGGCCTGAACGTATTGCAATACTTCATTTCAACGCACGGTGCGCGTAAAGGTCTAGCCGATACAGCCTTGAAGACAGCAAACTCAGGTTATTTAACCCGTCGTTTAGTTGATGTTGCACAAGATCTGGTTGTCACTGAGGATGATTGTGGTACTCACGGTGGTATTTTAATGACACCG
The DNA here is from genome assembly GCF_029873475.1 of Arsenophonus sp. aPb. Taxonomy (NCBI): domain Bacteria; kingdom Pseudomonadati; phylum Pseudomonadota; class Gammaproteobacteria; order Enterobacterales; family Morganellaceae; genus Arsenophonus; species Arsenophonus sp. aPb. Next base: position 3,010,613 of record NZ_CP123499.1, on the reverse strand, counting down.
GTTATTGAAGGTGGTGATGTTAAAGAACCTTTACGTGAACGTGTCTTGGGTCGTGTCACAGCGGAAGATATATTAGTACCTGGTACAGCTGATATTTTAATACCACGTAACACCTTATTAAGCGAAAAATGGTGTGACGAACTGGAAGCCAACTCTGTTGATAGCGTAAAAGTGCGCTCTGTTGTAAGTTGTGAAACTGATTTCGGTGTTTGTGCGAAATGTTATGGACGTGATTTAGCGCGTGGTCATATCATCAATAAAGGTGAAGCAGTTGGTGTTATTGCGGCTCAATCAATCGGTGAGCCTGGCACACAGTTGACAATGCGTACATTCCACATTGGTGGTGCGGCATCACGTGCTGCTGCGGAATCGAGCATTCAGGTACGTAACAAAGGTAATATCAAACTGGTTAATGCCAAGTTTGTAAAAAATTCTGAAGGTCACTTAGTTATCACTTCTCGTAATACAGAATTGCGTGTGGTAGATGAATTTGGACGAACTAAAGAAAGCTATAAAGTACCTTATGGCGCACACCTTAATAAAGGTGATGGTGACGGTGTTAATGGTGGTGAAACCGTTGCGAACTGGGATCCACATACCATGCCAGTTATCAGTGAAGTTGCGGGTATTATTCGTTTCTCTGATATGGCAGATGGACAATCTATTATACGTCAGACAGATGAACTAACGGGCTTATCATCAATTGTTGTGCTTGATACAGCAGAGCGTACGGCGGGTAGTAAAGATTTACGTCCTGCATTGCGTGTTGTTGATGCGAAAGGCAATGATGTATTAATTCCGGGTACTGACATGCCAGCGCAATATTTCTTGCCTGGTAAAGCGATTGTTCAATTGGATGATGGTGCGGCGATTAATATTGGTGATACCTTAGCGCGTATTCCACAAGAATCGGGTGGTACCAAGGATATTACTGGTGGTTTACCACGGGTTGCAGATCTATTCGAAGCGCGTCGACCAAAAGAACCGGCTATTCTGGCTGAAATTAGTGGTATTATTTCTTTTGGTAAAGAAACTAAAGGTAAACGTCGCTTAGTAATCACACCGATAGATGGTGGTGATGCATACGAAGAGATGATCCCTAAATGGCGTCAGCTTAATGTCTTTGAAGGTGAGCGTGTTGAGCGTGGTGATGTGATTTCTGATGGTCCGGAATCACCGCATGATATTTTACGTTTGCGTGGAGCGCATGCTGTTGCTCGTTATATCACGAACGAAGTCCAAGAAGTTTATCGTCTACAAGGCGTTAAAATTAACGATAAACATATTGAAGTTATCGTTCGGCAGATGTTACGTAAGGTGACAATTGCTGATGCTGGTAGCTCTGAATTCTTGGAAGGTGAACAAGTAGAGTATGCTCGCGTTAAAGTAGCGAACCGCAAATTAGAGCAAGAAGGGAAAGTGCCTGCGACCTTTAGTCGTGATCTGCTAGGTATTACCAAAGCGTCTCTGGCGACAGAGTCCTTTATCTCAGCAGCGTCATTCCAGGAAACAACCCGTGTGCTTACTGAAGCGGCGGTTGCTGGCAAACGTGATGAACTTCGTGGTTTGAAGGAGAACGTCATTGTTGGCCGCCTAATTCCTGCTGGTACAGGCTATGCCTATCACCAAGATCGGATGCGTCGCCGTCACATGGTCAATGAACCGATTGAATCATCACAAGTTAGTGCTGATGAGGCAACGGCGAATTTGGCAGAATTGCTAAATGCTGGTTTTGGTAACCAAGACCACGAATAATGCAGCTTGATCTGAAAAAAATGCCCTCATAACGAGGGCATTTTTATAGCTATATTATGGAGAATATTAAATTAATGATACGCTGCCGTTATATTACTTTATATACATTAAGTATTTTTATTTCTTTTTTTCTCAGTTTTCCACTTTATGCGGAAAACAGCATGGTTCCCTTGTTAGAAAAGCGTCTTAATGCTGAGTTCAGTCAACCAATGAAAGTTAACCAAGATAGTGTGATTTATGCAGTCGTGGGAGGAAAAATACGGCAGGCTGGTTGGTTATTGAAAAATTCGGTTTTACTTATGCAACCGGCGAAAAATAATTTTTACCGTTTTCATTTTGGCAATAGTGATGGTTATATTACTCAGCAACAAGCTTCTGAGGCAAAACAAAATCAGTTTCCTGCTGATACTTTAAAACAATTAGATAAGCCAGTTTATGACTATTTAGTGACGACAGAACAAACAGCTATCTATGAAGATGCAGATGAAAAAAGCAAGATTATTGGTTTTCTTTCCGCTAATTTACGTTATCCAGTGCTGAATCGAATAGCGAAGAATGTTAAGTACAACACATCATCCCTGAACTCTTGGTTTATTATTGATCTTGGTGGCAGACTGGCTTTTATTGATGGTCAGGATGTTTCATTAGATAAAGGGATCCCAATTCTGACTTATCATCATTTACTGCCTGATAATGAAAATAAATTATTTCGTCATACCTCAACTACCACCTCGGTAGCAGCCTTTAAAGCACAAATGGATTACTTAAAACAAGCAGGTTATCAGACAATTACGTTAGATGAAGTCGATGGTTATTTAAAGAAAAAAATTAATTTACCGGGTAAGGTAGTCAGTATAACCTTTGATGATGGTTTAAAATCAGTTTATCGCTATGCTTATCCTATCTTAAAAGCTCATGGACAGCTAGCAACGCTTTTTGTCATCTCCTCACGTATTAAATTTCATGATCAAAAATGGAATCCGAATGGTTTACAATTTATGAGTAGACATGAGTTGAAAGACAGTCGTGATGTTTTTGATATTCAATCTCACTCCCATTTTCTGCATAGATTAGATAATAAAAACCAACCAATTATTTTTAGCCGTTCTTATCGTACGGTAAAACTTGATTTTAGCCGTTCCAGGCGTGAGTTAGCACCATTTAATCCCTTTCAACGTTACTTAGCTTATCCTTTTGGTGCATATAATAGACAAGTGATAGATGCGGCTGAGGCTTCGGGTATGACTTTGGCACTGACGACTATTCAGGGTAAAGTGAAACTGGGTGATAATCCTTATGCCTTAAAACGGTTATATGCCTTGCGCGATGATCCAATAGAAAAATTTGCGCAAATGGTGGGTAATGGGGAGCAACAAATTATTAATAAAGACATTATTGTTGATCAATAAAGACGAGTTATAAAGCTAATACGGAAGGTTAGACCGTGAATAGACAAATTTAATTCTATTTGGCAGGTTGAAGGAAACTAATTAAAAAATTAATAACTTGATTCAGTAAACCGATTATCACCACCGATTAAGGTGGTGTTTTATTAACGTCCTAAATGGTTATCCCAATCTTTCCAAACAGGTTGAAGTCCAGCATTGATAATGACTTTAGCGATGGTTTCTGCGCTGCGGTCATCATAGATAGCAAATTGTTCCAACGCTTGATGATTGTTAGCATAACCACCGGGTTGGGTTCTTGAGCCCGCGCTAAGGTTATTGATAACCAGTGGAATAATATTATCACGAAAAAAGGGGGATTCGCGGGTGGATAATGAAAGCTCGACTTCGGGTGCCAATAAACGGAAAGCGCAAATTAATTGCACTAATTCTGCTTCGTGAATGGTAGATGCCGGTTGAATACCACCAATACAGGCGCGTATTCGTGGGAAAGAAATAGAATAGCGGCTTTTCCAATATTTTTTCTGCAGATAAAATAGATGGCTTGCCACTTGATAATAGTCAACCCGCCAATTATTGGATAATCCGATTAGTGCCCCTAAACCAATTTTATCAATACCGGCCTGACCAAGGCGATCCGGTGTCTCTAGCCGCCAAAAAAAATCTTGTTTTTTTCCACGTAAATGGTGTTGCTGATAAGTTGGTTGATGATAAGTTTCCTGGTATACCAGTACACCATCTAAGCCAATTTTTTTTAGCTCCCTATATTCTGCTATTGTTAATGGCTGAACCTCCATTAATACCGAACTAAAATATTGTCTAACTAATGGTATATATTGGCGAAAATAGTTCATTCCCACTTTGCTTGGATGTTCACCGGTCACAAGCAATAAATTATTGTATCCAATGGAACGTATCGCCTCGCATTCTGCAATAATCTCTGTTTCGTTAAGTGTTTTTCGTTTGATCGGGTTGTGCATAGAAAAACCACAATAAGTACAATCATTAGCGCATAGATTAGACAGATAAAGTGGCACATAAAGGCTAACAGTATTGCCAAAACGCTGGCGGGTTAATTTTTGCGCTTTTTGAGCAATAACTTCCAAATAAGGATAGGCCGCGGGTGAAATGAGAGCCATAAAATCATTCAATGACAGTCTATCTAAGCATATGGCTTTTTCAACTTCTTGAGCAGATTTACTGTTAATTTGTCTCGCCAGTTGATGCCAATCAAGTTGCTGGTAAATTTCAGTAAAAGCCGTCATTATTGAAATACCTCAAGGAATTGTGTTAAAGGGCTAGAGGGTGCGGCTTGATGGTGTTGCGCTGCAAGTCCGGCAGCTTGTACAATATCACCTGCTTCAGTGGCAATACGAAAGGCGTGTGCCATGGCAACAGGATCATTAGCAACGGCAATAGCGGTATTTACCAGTACAGCGTCGGCGCCTATCTCCAAGGCGGCTAATGCATGACTGGGTGCACCAAGTCCTGCATCGACAACAACCGGGATCGAGGCTTGTTCAATAATGATTTGTAGAAAATCATAGGTAATTAATCCTTTATTGCTACCAATAGGTGCACCAAGGGGCATAACAGCAGCACAACCAACCTCCTCTAAATGTCGGCACAAAACTGGATCGGCACTACAATAAGGTAAAACAATAAAATCTTCTTTTACCAACAATTCAGCCGCTTTCAACGTCTCAATCGGATCGGGTAATAAATATTTTGTATCGGGGTGGATCTCCAATTTTATCCAATTTGTGGCTAATGCATCACGAGCTAGGCGAGCAGCAAATAAAGCTTCTTGTGCATTTTTAGCACCAGAAGTATTCGGTAATAATTTGACGCCGATTTTTTGTAATGGCAGCAAAATGTCATCATTTTTATTGATTAAATCAACTCGTTTCATCGCCATGGTGACTAATTGACTGCCGGAAGCTTGAATGGCTTGGGTCATCAATGATGAATTAGCAAATTTTCCACTGCCAATAAATAAACGAGATTGAAAAACGGTATCAGCAATTTTTAACATAAATTAGCCTCCGGCAATAGCCTGGAATAACAGGATTTTATCTTGATGGTTAATATAGTGATGATTCCAATTTTCACGCGGAATAATGATCTGATTAATTGCTAGCGCAATACCTAACGAATTAAGTTTCAGATAATCAAATAACTGGATAATCGTGATCGAACTGTTAATTTCGATTAGTCGATCATTTAGCATAATGTGCATATTTATCTCCCGCTTCCACAAACTAAACAGCTTTTCGCTTTGCTAAGTTGCAAGGTATGCCAGCTATGTTGTTTACCATCGAATAATTTCAGTTTCCCACTGAGTGAGGAAGGTAAATTGACTAATAATTTAATCGCTTCTAAGGCTTGCAGTGTACCGATAACCCCAACAACCGGTCCTAAAACTCCGGCCGTGCGACAGTTGCGATAAGGTTCATTCATATCAGGATAAAGACAAGCGTAGCAACCTTGGCTATAGGGAGGTTCAAGAACTAACAATTGACCGTTGAAACCTAATGCACTGCCACTAATGAGTGTTTTTTTTTCCGCCACACACACCGCATTAATTGCCTGGCGAGTTGACATATTATCAGTACAATCCAATATCAAATCCGTATTGCGAACCAGCGTTTGCAGGGAATGATAGTTTTGTTTTTTGGCAAATGTTTTCACTATGGTTTGTGGATTGAGCTGATTAAGTTGTTTTGCTGCTAATGTGACTTTAGACTGCGAAATATCTTGCGTATGGTAAAGAATTTGTCGCTGTAGATTTGAAATATGCAGTTTATCATTATCGGCTAACCAGAGTTCGCCGACCCCGGCAGCAGCTAAATACAGGGCCGCCGGTGAACCTAGTCCGCCCAATCCCACAATAAGCACTTTGCTCGTTGTTAATTTTTGTTGGCCTTGATAACCGATTTCTTCAAGTAATATTTGGCGGTTATAGCGCATAAAAATAGCATCATCAAGCATGGATTATTTCCTTACCTTCGATGAAATGTAGTAGCTGAGTAACAACTTTGTACCAACTATGAGATTTTGTGATCGCACTAACCATTGCAATACCTCCTACGCCCGTTGCAAGCACTGCCGGAACGCGTGCTAAAGTAATACCGCCTATAGCAATAGTTGGGTAATCTGGTGTGACATTTACTTGCTGTTTTAGGCTGATTAATCCTTGCGGTGAGGAAGACATTAATTTTGTGCTAGTAGGAAAAATATGGCCTAATGCAATATAAGAGGGTCTTAACTGCTTTGCCCTGGCGAGTTCTTGTTGATTATGAGTTGAAATCCCTAAGCGCAAGCCCGCTTTTTGTAGGCGATTTAGATCAGCGAAATTAATATCCTCTTGCCCCAAATGGACGCCGTAGGCACCATGTTTTATAGCTAATTGCCAATAATCATTAATAAATAGGCGAGCTTGATATCGCTGGCTTAGCATAATTGCCTGCTTAATATCTGCTTCAAGGTTGTTGGCTAATGGATCTTTGATCCTTAATTGAACAGTGGTAACGCCGACGTTTAGCAAACGCTTTATCCACTCGACAGAATCAACAACTGGATACAGACCAAGTTTTTGTTCTGTCGATGCAAATGCGTGCTCAGGCCATTTTGTCATCGGAAATCGTCTCCATGCTGTGGTATAGCTCACTGCCCTGGGCGCGAAATGTTGTCGACATATGTGCCATTTGTGCGGCATGTTCACGGACTTCTTGCGAAATTTTCATTGAGCAAAATTTAGGGCCACACATTGAGCAAAAATGGGCCACTTTACCCGCTGCTTGTGGCAGTGTTTCATCATGGTAGGCACGTGCGGTTTCAGGATCGAGAGCGAGATTAAATTGATCTTGCCAGCGGAACTCAAATCGTGCTTTAGATAAGGCGTTATCTCGAATTTGCGCCCCAGGATGGCCTTTGGCGAGATCAGCAGCATGGGCGGCAATTTTATAGGTGATAAGACCTTGTTTTACATCTTCTTTATTAGGTAAGCCTAAATGTTCTTTTGGTGTAACATAACAGAGCATGGCACAACCAAACCAACCAATTAAAGCCGCACCGATACCTGAGGTAATATGATCATAACCTGGCGCGATATCGGTGGTTAAAGGCCCTAAAGTATAGAATGGCGCTTCATGACAATGGGTTAATTCTTCCGTCATATTACGGCGGATCATTTGCATTGGGATATGACCAGGGCCTTCAATCATAACTTGAACATCATGTTGCCAGGCTATCTTAGTTAATTCGCCTAATGTATATAATTCAGCAAATTGCGCTTCATCATTGGCGTCTTGTAAAGAGCCAGGTCGTAATCCATCGCCAAGGGACAAAGAGACATCATAAGCGGCACAGATTGCACAGATTTCCTCGAAATGGCTATACAAAAAGTTTTCCTGATGATGGGATAAACACCATTTCGCCATAATTGAGCCACCGCGAGAAACAATACCGGTTAATCGATTGGCGGTCATTGGTACATAACGTAATAAAACACCGGCATGGATAGTAAAATAATCTACACCTTGTTCGGCTTGCTCAAGAAGGGTGTCGCGAAATATTTCCCAGCTCAAATTTTCTGCAACGCCATTAACTTTTTCCAATGCTTGGTAGATTGGCACTGTACCAATGGGAACAGGGCTATTACGCAACAGCCATTCTCTCGTTTCATGGATGTAACGGCCGGTCGATAAATCCATAACGGTATCTGCTCCCCAATGTGTTGCCCAAATTAGTTTTTCAATTTCTTCTTCAATTGATGAAGTTACGGAGGAATTGCCGATATTAGCATTGACTTTCACCAAAAAATTTCGGCCAATAATCATTGGCTCGGATTCAGGATGGTTAATATTGGCTGGAATAATGGCACGTCCAGCAGCAACTTCTTGTCGAACAAATTCAGGGGTAATGTTGTTTGGCAGAGTAGCACTAAAGCTTTGACCAGGATGCTGTTGAGTTAATATTTTACTATTGATACGCTCCCGTCCCATATTTTCGCGGATCGCAATAAATTCCATTTCAGGTGTGATTATCCCTTGACGAGCATAGTGCAATTGCGTGACTCTTTTTCCGCTTTTGGCCCTTAATGGTTGTGGTCGGTAATTGAAACGTAGATGATTCAATCCGACATCAGCGAGTCGTTGTTGGGTAAAATAAGAGCTGGGCTTTTTAACTGGCTCAGTATCATTGCGATCGGAAATCCAATGTTGGCGGCATTTTTTTAAACCTACTTTAATATCCACTGTGATATCAGGATCGCCATAGGCACCTGAAGTATCATAAACAGGTATTGCCTCATTCTTTTCAAACAAAGGATTATCTTTTGTACCACCAACCAAGGTCGGAGAAAGTTGAATTTCACGCATAGGAACTTGGGTATTATAGTGATAACCTGTTAAATAGATCCGTTTTGAGTGGGGAAAACTGATATTTTGTAGGTTATCGAGAAAACGTTGTGCCGCTTCTCGTTGTGCTTTTCGTAGGGAACTGGTATTTGTTTTAACGCCAATATCACTGGTTGCAATAATATTCTTAGACATAGCAAATTCCTAAAATCATTACAAAGAGTTCACATAAAAGAGATAAATTGTATTGAGAAATTGCTTGTCTGGAGCTCGGTGAGAGTAATAGTATAATAATTGCGCTACTTACTTTTGATAAGTCAAAATCGCAGGTTGATTACTCTTGTTCCCTTCGCAGGTATTAGCCTGATCAGGTTCCGCGGATCCCGAATTAACGGTCTCAGCCTGTAGATAATGTTGAACCTACTAGGCACTCCGACAAGATAATGCCAGTATATAAGAGAGATAATGAAAACTGCAATGGATAACTTCTTCATTAAATAGCCGTTAAACAGAATAGTTACTCGATATTGATGAAAATGGGTTAGCCTATATTAACTAGGATCAAGCAAGACATACATTTAAAATTCACCAATAAATAAGATATAGAAGAACTGAGTTATATGATTAGAAAACAATTAACCGGAACAGAAACAGGTTGGTGGGTTGTTAGTGCTGGCGGTCGAATTTGGTTACCAAAGGGTGACTTACCGAAAGGTTCAGCCCAATTCTGGTCATTAATAGGAAAAGAGGCTCTCCCTATTGGTGAATGGCAGGCGGAAACGATTTGGTTAATTATGGCAAAATCACCAACGGATATGTGTTCACCACGACGGATTGCAAATGAAGATGAGGGGCTATTTAAACTGGTTGGACGTGGTATTCAACTGGCAGAATTTTATCGTTCGCACCATTATTGTGGCTATTGCGGCAACAAAATGACAACTAGCTTAACCGAATGGGCATGTTTATGTGGTCATTGTCATGAGCGCTATTATCCGCAAATTGCACCCTGTATTATTGTTGCTATTCGGCGTGCTGATCATATCTTATTAGCACAACATCGGCGTCATAAAAAAAAGCCAATATTTACTGTATTAGCAGGATTTGTTGAACTAGGTGAAACGATTGAAGAAGCGGTGAAAAGGGAAGTAAAAGAAGAAAGTAATATTGAAATTAGCAATATTCGTTATATTGCTTCCCAACCATGGCCTTTTCCTCATTCATTAATGATCGGTTTTTTAGCTGATTATGCGAGTGGTAAAATACAGGCCAATCCTGATGAGTTAATTAGTGCGGACTGGTATCATCATAATAAATTACCGCTAATACCGCCTCCTGATACCATTGCTCGCCGTTTGATTGAAGATACACTGGCTTTATGTCGACAAGAGAATAATGACTTATATAAATAACAATATTAATCACACTATAACTAAGTTGTTGCGCATCTAGGCAACAATAAAAAGGCAAATACACGATGATAATGGCAATTTCTCATTGCCATTTAATGGAGCTAATAATGTCTGCATTAACAAATGATCGCTACTTACGCGCGCTATTACGGCAGCCTGTTGATAAAACTCCAGTATGGATGATGCGTCAGGCAGGTCGTTATTTACCTGAATATCGAAAAATTCGTGAGCAAGCTGGTGATTTTCTCTCACTATGCAAAAATACCGAGTTAGCCTGTGAAGTGACATTACAACCTCTACATCGTTTTCCATTAGATGCGGCGATTCTTTTTTCAGATATTCTTACTATTCCTGATGCGATGGGGCTAGGTCTCTATTTTTCAGTAGGAGAAGGGCCTAGGTTCCAGCGTCCTATTGGTTGTTTAGCTGATATAGAGAAACTGCCAATTCCTGATCCAGAACAAGAATTGGTTTACGTAATGAATGCAATACGCGCTATTCGCAAGGCGTTACAAGGCAAAGTGCCATTAATCGGTTTTTCTGGTAGTCCATGGACATTGGCAACTTATATGGTCGAAGGAGGAAGTAGTAAGGCTTTTACCCGCATTAAGAAGCTGATGTATACCGAGCCAAAAACGTTACATTTATTATTGGATAAATTGGCGCAAAGTGTCATTCTT